>JAPOKD010000931.1 GCA_029977825.1 Planctomycetota bacterium
AACTGCAACTCGTTTTCGCGATTGGACCTTGGACTCTGGAATAGCTGGCTTCTGGAAGTACTGGCTTCTGGAAGTACTGGCTTCTGAAATTACTCGGGCCATGGGGATGGGACACCTTGCAGATCGGCTTTTCCATCTGGATATGCATTCCTGATGTTCCCATGAATCTTCAATCTTCGGGTATGCCATCTCCCGGATTCAACAAAGCTTTCAAAAAGGCAAATCCCAGCAGTTCAAGGAAGCTTAAAGAGCTTGGGCACAACAAACCACAACTATGCGTAAAGCGATCGCAAACTGAATCTTGCCGTCTTTCTTGCGGATACTTGGTTTGTCAATCCTAAAAGCCCGCAGGCCATATCAGGTCGTGTATAACTTGGGATGTTAACATTCTGTAGAGAACTACTTGGATTTTGGCACAGGCATACCGGTTTATTGGCGGAAGGCAGATTGAGCCGCTGCTTGAACTTACAATTACCAAAATGCACCGGGGCAAAACGAAAAAACTTTGGAGACATGAATCATGGCACACACGGAATGCCCTGACTGTGGCACACCCTTGCGGGGAATTAAACTAACGGACGCGACGGAAAGAATGATGGGGCAGGGCAGTCTGCGTGTTGAGCAGAACTACTCCTCCGAAGATGCAAGATCCAGTTTTGCAGGTATCGCAGGACTCCAACCGGAAGGCAACATCTATGGGCGACTGTGTCCAGATTGCGGCCGCATTTTGTTGTATGCCGTACCGATGAATCAATAATTCAGGACGCGAAAACCACGGCATGCGGTAAAGACCTAGCGAAGTACGACTTCCTCGTCTGTCTTGTAGTGTTCTGATATATTGTGGTCTTCTGCATCTCGGCCTGACGGATCCGGATTGATACGGTTGCTGGTTTGTCACGCGTAGGAAGCCTTCATCGCCGCCGCACGCATTGAACCCTGATTTTGGCAATCCAGGAAAAGATCGATCAGGTATTCAGGTATAATGACAGAAAATGCATAAGCTACTCATCATGTTCGTCGTTTCCACCACCTGCGTTGCTTGCGCGTTGGCGAGCGCAGATGAGGCCGGACAACTTGAGTTCTTCGAGTCAAAGATCCGACCAGTCCTAGTCAAACATTGCTATCGCTGCCATTCAACCAAGGCTGGAAAATCCAAAGGTGGACTGCTACTGGACTCGCGTCATGGGTGGCAAGTGGGCGGTGATTCAGGACCGGCGATCATACCGTACAAACCTCAGGAAAGCCTGATCCTGTCAGCAATCAACCAGAGCGGAGAGAGTTCTGCAATGCCGCCTGATGATCGACTGTCTGAAGCAGTCGTGAAGGACTTTGAGGCGTGGATTATGGCAGGAGCGATCGATCCGCGTGATGGTCACAAACCGCCACCTGTGAAGCGGATGGATATAGCGGCGGGGAAGCAGTTCTGGTCCTTCCAACCTCTTCAGAACTCGTTCGACCATGCTTCCATTGACGGATTCATCCAGCCACATGCCTCCGTTGCCGCTGCCCACACGTTAGCACGGCGACTCTATCTTGATCTGATCGGCCTGCCTCCGGACACTGACGAGCAGCAAGAATTTGGACGCATCTATTCTGAAAATTCGCCTGCGAAAGCGGTTGAAATTTTCACCAACCGATTGCTGTCGCGAAAAGAATTTGGTGAAAAGTGGGCGCGTCACTGGATGGATATTGCCCGTTACGCTGACTCCAATGGCGGTGACTTCAATCTGACGTTTCCTGAATCCTGGCGGTACCGCAACTATCTGATCGACGCATTCAATCACGACATGCCATACGACCAGTTCATCCGTGAACAAATCGCCGGTGACCTGTTGCCTGCCTCAGGCACAGAAGAGCGGAATCGACAGATGATTGCGACTGGTTTCCTGATGGTTGCGCCAAAAATGCTGACGGAACGCAACAAAGCCAAGATGCATCTTGATATCGCTGACGAACAGGTCGACACCATTGGCAGAGCGATCCTGGGTCTGACACTTGGGTGCGCCCGCTGCCACGATCATAAGTTCGATCCGATCCCAACAGCGGATTACTACGCGATGCTTGGAATCTTGCACAGTACCCGGACCGCTGACGGCATCCTGATGGGTAATGTCAATGTGTCCGGATGGAAGGAAACAGAATTGCAAGTTGACGCGAAAACACGTCGACTGTTGAAACAGCATCAGGACCGAATCACGAATATCGAAAAAGAACTGAAGCGGAAACGTGAAAAGCTGAAAAAACTTCAGACGAAAGACGCAGTAACCGTTGACGATCCCAAAGCAGAAATCATGGGCATGTGGCGCAAATCCACCTTCCGCCCCAATCATATCGGTTCGCCCTATCTGGTCGCGGACAAGGGAATTAAAGAGGCGCTATCCATCAGCTGGAATATTCTTCTTCCCAAGCCCGGCCAATACGAAGTTCGAGTCAGCTTTGGCGGGGGTGCGGGACTGGAAAAAAAAGCTCCCTACGTCGTTACCCACGCCAAGGGGCAGACAG
>JAPOKD010000357.1 GCA_029977825.1 Planctomycetota bacterium
AAACCAATCTGGCGAATGTTGTTAAGGCAGTGGGTTCGACGGGCCGATTCACGGACCATCTGTACGGCGGGCAGTAACATCCCAATTAAAATTCCAATGATGGCAATCACCACCAGCAATTCAACGAGAGTAAAACCCCGTTGATCTTTCCTCGAACGATTCATTCAACACCTCGCGACTAAAAAAAAATGATAAATACCAAGTCAAAGCAGACGTTCCGCAGCGTTACCGCAAACGCGATGCATTTGACATTAGCCTCCAATTATGCACGAAAACCAGCCACTATTGCTAATGTAATACCCAGAATTAACTAATTCCAGACAAGAAAGCTTGCCTTGCCCCCTCCAAAGAGTAGCAAACCAGTCATTCCTACCACCCTTGGCGGCGGCATGCATATCTTCAAGCGGGGCTGCTAGTTCTTTCCACAAACCGCTTTTTTACCGATAGAAGCGGATAAAAGTGGTCTTGCGGCGAAAAAAAATGGAAAATTCACTTGCGTGACTTTTTCTCAGCAATGAATCACTGCGGCTGTCGCCAGGGTTCCTCGCACGAAGAAAGCGATGCGTGGCTTCTGGAAAATATACTTCAGCAAAAAAAGTCGGTGACGTGTTTCAGGCAATTCGCAAGCACTGGCGAATGAATGACCCCACTAAACAAGCCGCCAACCTCGTCAAACCAAGCCCCGTACAAGCTCGATTGACGACTTGTTCCATTGAAGCGATGTCACCATTCAACAGGGTCACCCAACATCGGGTTCCTGGTAATCAACCACCTTGCTGATTCATGGACTCTTCCATTGCCTTGTTGTACTCATCGTCATCAATGCCATCCATGGCTGACTCATCATCATCGACGGCAGCTGGAGGCTCAATGACTTTCGTCTCTCCACCACCACCACAACCGGTGAGAGACAAAGCACAGAAAGAAAAGCACATGAGGAAGTATGCAGTCATTTTCATTATCAAAACACCTTTTACAATATTCAAACCGAATTGGGGATGACTCAGACGGTCACCTGCAAGATTACACTTTCTACAGTTAAAAATAGCAGATACCGGTGGGGGACTTCAACCAAGGAAGCAAACCTATCTCAAACTCATGGGGCAAAATGTCGTGTTGCCGGCTTTTTCAATCGATACCAGATTTCCTGATCGCCCTCGGTAATGACATAACGCCTGCCGGGCTCCAGCCCCTCGAATTTTTGCTTCAGGCCGGATGGCCAAAACACTTCCACCGAACCAAGTCCGTTCACATCGCCGATCCCAAAGTCAAGCACAGATTCATCCGACGCAAGATATCCATCGCCTGCAACCACCCAATCGGTAAAGCGTTCTTCATTAAACTCAACCACCACGCGGCACCCCGTCCCATCCCGTTCAGTCTCTGTACCAATCAATTCAACCTGCAGTCCTGAATTAGAACTCTCGGTACGATTTTCCAATAACGCGATAGGTGCATCGAGGTGTCCCACAACAAGATCCAAATCGAGATCTCCATCAAAGTCGATTTTAGCCATCGATCGGCCAACGTATTGTTGCCCAAAATAACCATTCTGGTTTTCCGCAGCCCGAAACTGCGAGCCTTCGTTCATCAGTATCTGCGGAGACATTTCAAAATCAATGTCGAGGGAACGCTGATCGAACACATGACCATTCGTGACAACAAAGTCCGGCCACCCATTGCGATCAAGATCGATGTTTTTGATCCCGAATCCAGTGTAGGGCTTACAGAGCGGGTTCAAGCGAAATCGAGTTGCGTAATCGCTGAATAAACCGCCTTCTCTTTGAAGAAACAGGTTATTGGACTCATTTAAGAAATTCGTGATGTGCAGATCAAAGCGGCCGTCTCGATTAAAGTCGCCCGAAGCGATGCCCATGCATGAATTACTGAACCCACGAAACCCGTACCCCAGCCCAACCAGATCCGCGACATTTGAGACCCGACCACTGGCGAATTTCATCAACAAGTGATTGGGACGCGCATCATTAGCGACGAACACATCATTCGCTCCATCGCCATCAATATCGGTCACCACCAGTCCTAAAGCTGTTCCCGGCTGAATCGCTTGGCGACCAAGAACCTGCATGTCCAACCTGCCATCACCTCGATTAAGATACCACCGATCAGCCTCAGCATAGAAATCATTGGGATTAGGTGGCAACTCATCGCCCGCCGCGTTCCGATCGGGCAAACGAAATCCATCCTGCATCTCGACATAAACACATTCAAACAACTCAGGCATACCATCGCCGGTCAGATCGGCTATCGCCACTGAACTGGTGAATTGTGGCGACACCACCCCGAGGCTAGAGGTCGCATCCTGATAGGTACCATCGCCATTATTGATCAGGAGACGGTTGGGCCCCAAACCGCCTATGTACAGATCCGGGAAGCCATCCTGATTTACATCACCAGCTGCAAGCCCGGATGAATAGCCAAATTCGGTGGTTCCAGTCGCCGCGGTCACGGCAACAAAACGGTTCCCCAAATTCCGATACAGTTGATTTGACTTGGATCCCTGAGTATCGGGTGGCTCTCCCGAACCTTGGGCAAAATAGATATCAGGCTTTCCATCCAAATCAAAATCGCAAACCGCGATTCCCCCGCCCATCATTTCATGCATGGGAAGAGATGCGAGATTCCCATCCTCATTGGGATACCACTGAAACCCCAGCCCACGTTTGTTGGCTACATCAACCAAGATCGGTTCGAATGCACCTTCAGTAACAATGGCACTCGAGCCTGTTGTTGCCTGCAACGATTTCAAATCTTTATTTCGTTGTACAGGCAATTGCTTCAACACATCCTTGATTGGATACGTGTCGCGCTTCATCTCCATCATTGCATACTCACTGCTCATACCAATGACAGTAGGATCGTGTCGCAGCTTTGAAAACTGCTGCAGTAACGCTGCACGTTTGCCTTGATTGCCGGGTTCCAAATCATTCAATGCCCACCCGATGGCCTCGAACGGACGTGCGATACTTATCAACTGCGCGGGCAAGTCAATTGTCACCTCAGGCTGTGGCTGTGTTAACGACAACTGAAGAACAAGATTCTTCAATGTCGCAACACGGATCGCATGTTCACGCATGAGCCCCGCTGCCTGATCATGCCCCAAAGCTACCAGAACGCGTGCCAAGCGGTGACACCCGGCATCATCGGTTGGATCAATATAGACGCCTTCCAACAAAGCACCGGCGGATGCCTTGAACTGCTGCTGATCAAAAAAGTAAATCCCAAGAGCAATCCAGTAGTCACTAAATTTCTGAACTGCAGGTTCACACTGGCTGGCCCACTGCACGAAGTCCTCGGTCTGCTGCAATTCAGCCAGCAATCTTCCTCGCAATGCATTAATCGCTGCCTGATGACTTGCGTCACCGTCAGCTGCCGCGTCGGAATTCGCGTGCTTAATCTCGCTATCCAGCGCGTCCAAGGCTTGCCCAAAATTCTCTTGCGAAAAGAACCATCGAGCCATTCCGAGCCCCGGGTAAAAATGCTGCTCCGGCGAATCATCGCCCAAAGCAAGAGGAAATGCATCTCCACGCCTCAACAAAGAAACAAGAATTTCACGCCCAAAGTAACCAGAACGACACAATTGGTCTGCGATCGCTGACGCCTGCTGCCTTCTTCCGAGTCGATTCAACAAAGCCCATAATTGCCTCCCCAAGGCAACCCTAGCCTCAGGTGTCAGATTCTCCTGTGACCAACTGACCTGCAATCGCTTCACAGCAGCTTCATATTGAGCCGAAGCCAGATACCAACCAACCAGAAGCTGCGTTGACTCAACCAGGAAGCCCGACTCCAACGGAATGCTTTCAACCAACTCGATAGCGATTTTCGTATCAGCTTCTTGGGCAGCAAGTTTCCCAGCTAGCAGCAAGGTTTCCGGGTCATCCGGAGTACTGAGAAGCTGTTGTTTGACCAATCGCGAAGCCGCCTCCAGATCACCCTGCTGCATAAATGCCTCAGCTTCTTGCAAATGCATGCTTCGCTTCTGATCTCCATTCTGATGATCTGCTTTTTTCTCAACTGGCAGATTGCCAGATAAAATGCCAGTGTCAGCGTTATTAACTGAGGCAGTATCCGTAGAATCGCAGCCTTCTGAGAAGCAGACTGTCAAGCAACATGCAGCAACCGACAAGAAACGAACGAGGTTAAAACTATACCTACCCTTCACGCCAGTGAATTGACTTGGATCAGGGCTTTCAATTGAATACGTACGCACTGGGGTAACCCTCTAGCGAGCACTCGGACTCCGACGTCAAGCAATTGTGACAAATCTCTCTATCACTGATTTGACCTCGATAAAGAGCACAATCTTGTGACCATCAGGACCGAGAGTTATCGATCACCATACCCGTCATTCTAGCAGAGCTAACACGACTGAATTTCTGTGCTGTTAACAAAATATAGACCGAGTCAACTCAGGGCTTCGAAGCGAGAAATCAACTTGCTGATTCCGCAACACACCATACACCTACCAATCCAACACCTACCGATCCGGCGTTGAATTGCCTCGAAGCCTCACGAAACGGCGAATCTTCTGCTTTGCAAATACCGGTCTGCGCTGCACATGCTCATTCAACACCGATCCAAGTCAAAGAGCGTGATACAACGCTTACTGTATGCGTCCTGTGTTGCCGACTGACATTTAGCGAGTACGGTAGCAGAACTCACTCACTATATGTTGATCTCGTAACCTTTGCGGTTCTCGCGCGACAGGAATGAATTGGCCTGTTTGTCGCCAATCACTTCACGCTTGTCAGGATCCCAGTCGAGCGGTCTGCCCAAACGCATCGCAATGTTCGCCAGATGACAGATTTCAAGCATCTGGTTGTGAGTCCAAACGTCTGATATTGGCTGCTCCTTGGCATTGATTGCCTGTATGAAGTTGAGCGTGTGATTCTCCGGCACAGGGCCACCATACACTTCTTCGATCGCGCCACCGGGAAGTGGATTACTGGCAAGATCCTCGACGGGCTTACCCACAATTTTTCCCCGGTTTACAAAAAACCGGCCCTTCGTGCCCTCGAACAAGATCCCGTTGTCGCCCTCATTGGTAATCAGTAGCTCAACTCCATTATCCATTTCGGCCTTGATGTTGTACTTGATGGCAATGTCATACTTGTCATCAACCAGCGGATAGCCATTTTTGTCATACTCGACATCGAATTCATAATTCAAAGGTGTAACCTTACGAGCGCGTGCCTGATCAGACGCATCCGAATCAGAACCTGTCTGCCCCCCGGAAATTGCCCAGCGGGCGATATCAACGTGATGCGCGCCCCAGTCCGTCAATTTACCACCCGAATATGCATGCCAATTCCTGAAGGCGTAATGGCAGTTGCTATACAGAGGCACGCCACCACCATAACCCTTCCGCATTTCAGGAAGCGCCCGGTATGCGACTTTGGGTGCAGGGCCAAGCCACATATCCCAGTCCAGTTCCGTTGGCACAGGTGCTTCCGGGATCACGGGCGAAGGACCAAACCCACCAATTCCACAAGTCACCTTCTTGACCTGTCCGATGCGTCCCGCTCTTACCAGTGCAATTGCCTGGAGAAATCGCTGCCCCGATTCGGTTCGTTGCATGGTCCCCACTTGAAACGTACGCCCCGTTTTCTTTACGACTTGCTCGATCAACTTGCCTTCAGCAATTGTCAACGTAAGCGGCTTTTCACAATAAACATCCTTGCCGGCCAACATCGCCTCGATGGCAATTTTGGTATGCCAGTGATCAGGAGCCGCAATCATGACTGCATCAATGTCTTTGCGGTCCAAAACTCGTCGGTAATCACCATAGGAGTCAGGTTTCTTGCCCTGACGTTTTTCTAATTTCTCCACGTTGGTGCCTAAAACCTTCGAATCCACATCCGCTAACGCAGCGAAATCTGCAAACTTGGTGGATTTGTTGGTAATCGTCACACCCTGATTGCGCAGACCAATGGTGGCAAAAACAGGGCGTTCGTTGGGCGACTGAAAACCAAGTGCGCGCTCAGTTGACAAGAATCCACCCGATGCCAACCCGGTCGCAAGAGTACCTTGAACAAATCCTCGACGCGT
>JAPOKD010000711.1 GCA_029977825.1 Planctomycetota bacterium
ACTCACATCGCGATAAGAAGCTTGGCAAAAAAAGAAGCGGTGGAAGAGTGCCTGAATCAGCTGAAAACACAACTGAAAGCCCAGCCGACTTCCCAGCCGACTGCTCTGCAAACGCTTGCAAAAATACATTCCCCACAAGTAGTTGAATCGCTGATGCAGCTGGTGCGAGAGGAATCGGAAGCCAGCAATCGCATGCACCTGCGAGCGGCCTTATGCCGCCTGCACTACAAGGAGGGAATCTGGAAAGGCGACTCCTGGGGCACACGGCCCGACACACGAGGTCCGTACTACCAGCCAGAAGCATGGACGGAAACTCAACGTGTCAACGAGTGGTTGAAGCGGGAAATCGAACAAACCGAAGGGGAAGAAGCAACAAGTCTGATCGTTGAGATCACTCGACATCGAATTCAAATCGACGATGTCGTTAATCAAATGATGGCGATGGCCGCAGGTGATGCGCAATTATTACCCCCGACCATCGCAAAGCTCGCTGCAGAACGCGAAATCCCTGAGGCTGGCGTGCCGTTTCTGACATCTGCTGTGGAAACGCCTGAACTGTCATCCGCAACACTGATGCAAGCGGTAACGGCCTTGGTCAAATCAGAACAAGTTGCTGCACTAAAACCCGCACTTTCGGCCATTTCCAAAATGTCGGGGCCGCAGGCAAAACGGGACCAACAACGTGCGCTGCTCAGCCTCGTGAGGTCACGCCTGCTTCAGAACCACTTGGAGCTTGTCTTAAAAGAGTGCGAGAATGCGAACGCGAACATTGGCTTATGGGCCGCTGCGGCAATCCTGGGTGTGGTTCAGGAAAAAAACATCAGCCCGGAAACTCAGGAACAGGCAAAACTGGGCATTGACCGGATGTGGAAACAGCCAAAGCCGCGAAGGCAATTGATCAAAGCTGCGGCAGAAACACAGAATCACTTCCTTGATGATCGCCTACTGGAACTGATAAACCATCCGGACCCGGAGTCAATCGCCGAAGTACGGCAAGCCGTCAAAGCGTTACGCCTGACGGACAAATTGGATCCCAACCTGCCTCGCATTGCAGTGATTGGTGTGGATGCCGCGTTAAAGCAGTTCACTGTGACCAATGGTGACGTCGCTCTAGGTCAGCGTCTGTTCAAGGAAGCTAACTGTACGGCATGTCACACTGTAAGCAAGCAGGCCGAACAACAGGGTCCCTATCTCGGCAACATCGCTGCAACCTATAAGCGACAGCAACTCGCAGAAGCTGTCTTGCAACCCAATAAAACAATTGCGCAAGGCTTCGCAACCACCTCGATCCTGACAGTTGATGGACGAGTAGTGGTTGGATTCGTCACGAAAGAACAGGCCGAACAGGTCACCCTTCGCGATGCTCAAGCCAAAGAACATACAATCGACAAAGATGAGATCGAGATACGCAAAACCTTGAAAACATCTGTCATGCCCGAGGGTCTGATGGACAAGTACTCCGTCAGCGATCTCGCCGCCATCATTTCCTACCTGGAATCGTTATCCAAGAAGTGATCAGGAAGGGTTCGGATTTCCTTGCAAGCTGTCCAGCACATCAATCAGGGCTTTGACTGACGGGCGTTGCTTTGGACTATTGCCGACATACGACAAGACGACCTCACCTTTCTTGTTCAATATGAAGGTAGAGGGTTTTGCAAGCTGGGCCTGAATCCCGAGCTTCTCGACTGCTTGTAAATCGCGGTCTAGCAGAATGGGAAAGGGAACGGATTCTTCACCGGCCACCAACAACCCAGCTTTCTTGAACTGTGGCAATTGTTCCGTTGACCCCGGAAATACAAGCAAGACCTCAGTGTCACGCTGCGTGAAATCACGATAATTGGAAATCAGACGCGAAGTTTGTGTGGTGCAATAGGGGCAGATCCTACCCGAAAAACCGCGAGTGAAGACGATTAACAGATTCTTCTTACCCTCGTAGTCCGAGATCGCCATCTCGTTGCCTTCGGTATCAACGAAATCCATGGAATCCAGCAAACCTTTTTCATCATGGTTGCTGTTAATCTCATCGAGAAATTCGACGCCGTGATACCTTTCCAAGCTGATTCCACCAAGCGGATCCTGACTGTTCCTGGTTGCAATCCTGGCTTGCTCCACAAACCAGAAGACAGTCAGACCGAGACAGGCGACGACGGAAGCGACAAAAGTTTTTGGACCCATCAGTGACAGAGTAGCGGAAAAAACACCAATGTTGAAATGCTAAATTGACGGAGCCACACAACCTCGCGTTAGCGTCTCATCGCATCCGAATTATTCGCTTCAATCGCAACAACTCATTTCGTCTTCCCCACTATCGCGTAAAACCGTGCGAGGACTCCTCTGGTTGATAACGGACAACGTTGATCAAGAATTTCTAATTTGGTCATGGACTTGTGATTTCACCACTGGCCCGAGTCCCAAGTGACCCCCAGAGACCATACGGGCTCTTGCTACCGGGTGCCTGAATTCCTGTGCCATTCCATTTTACATTTCCGTCACCACAAAAACCAGCCTCGATCGAATCAGTAATGAAGGTTACAGATCCGTCACCCATCAAGGCGTGGACACCACCTGGATGTCGACTACTGGGACCATAGATCCCAATCGTGTAGGTATTGTTGCCATTGCTGCAGATCGGCAAGTTGGGCGGAATGATGGTTGTAATCCCCGTATTCACACACATTCCATTCGCCCATTTGAATCCGCGTTGCACCTCGACATTCGCTACCAAGGGCGCGTCCGGTCGCCAGAATTGCATTCGTGTCGGATCCCTGTCACGTCCACACAGCATGGGACAATCCAAAATCCCAGGCGCTCGAACAGCCTGCGTGGTAATACTGCGGTCGCCCAGATCCGTGTTCATTTCGGCCGCCATGAGAGTATTGGACATCCCATCAAGTACATCGCGAATACGGGTTGCCGATCGAGGGATGAACATTCCACGGCACGTTTTCCGCGCACGCCCTGCCACAACCCGATTAACTCTGCCAGTCTGCTGTACCCAGCCGGTGTTTTGATACTGAATCGAGTCACCCATATTTACGCCATAGTTGGTACGTCCCTGCGCGGGAAACCCCACGCCAGGGTCACTCGGGCAACGATAGGTGGGAATCTCAGTCAACCAAGGGTCATACTGGAATTGTCCATGGTTCGCCAAACTCATTGCCACCTGCGGCCCCATCGGCGCAAAGAAAAGTCCGACAGCGGAAGCTGGTTCCTTGACGGCGTAAGTATTGGAAATCTGTTCCCATAACGCCTGTTGCTCAATAAATGGCAATATCGGTACCAACGCGCTCAAATTGTGGAAATTGTTACCACCATAGGCCGCACCACGCGGAACCGGCGTTCGCGCCTGAATGTTGTTCCCGAATCGGTAGGTTCCTCCTCGCTCAACAGGTAACTGCTTGTAAGCAGAGTGATAATTCAAAAAGCCCAGACCAAGCTGCTTCAGATTGTTACTACAACTCATGCGGCGAGCCGCCTCACGTGCTGCTTGCACTGCCGGTAAAAGCAGTCCCACCAAAACCCCAATGATTGCTATCACAACCAGTAACTCGACCAGTGTGAATCCGACGCGTCTTTCGGTATTCATTTGCAACTCCGAAGCATGCAAAGTATTCCCGGCATTGCCCCAACGGGAAGTCAGTACATCTGC
>JAPOKD010000069.1 GCA_029977825.1 Planctomycetota bacterium
AGTCTCTCGTTACCAGAGTCTCTCGTTACCAGGGAACATTCAGCGGTGCGCACCTGATAGCGGCCTCCCTGCGATCGTTGCAAAGGCTTGCAGATTTTTCCGCCACAAGCGAACCTGTGATGTCGTTAGTCGTGACTATTCGCGTCTGTGTGACGTCTGTGTAACGCCGTTGCGTCGCTGGTCGATGAATTTCCCAGAGTGTATTTGACCGGAATACCGTAACGTCATGAACGGTAACGTCATAAATCGGATAAACTGAGCCACTGTCGTGGCTCGGAGCGGTTCTTCGGACAATGCCCTCGATCAGGCGTTGTAACTGGAGTTATGGAACCGTCGTTGGCGACTAAGCATGCATCTTTTGTGGGCCCTGATGGTTTGGGATTCTCGGTTTTCGCATTTGTGACGGTTCTCAACTTTGATTTACTATGCTGAATAGTTTTCCAACGCGTCCCTTCGTGCTCGTTTGCTGGGGTGTGACGTTTGTGATTGGTTTGTCGGGACGCAGTGGGGCGGTGGATTTTGTCCGCGAAATTCGGCCCTTGTTGGCTCGTCATTGTTTCAAGTGCCACGGCCCAGATGACGAGGCTCGCGAGGCGGACCTCAGGCTCGACCTCGAACAAGACGCCAAAAAAGATCTTGGCGGTTATTCAGCTGTTCATGCCGGTGATGTTGACAACAGTGAGTTGCTCAACAGGGTACGGTCGGATGATCTCGAACTTCGGATGCCGCCGCCTGCTTCTGGAAGAGGCCTGACAGAGCGTGAAATTGGGCTGCTAGGAGATTGGATCGAGTCAGGTGGAAAGTACGAAAAGCACTGGGGATTTGTGCAACCTGTTCAGCCGCAGATCCCGCAGGTGTCGGATGCTGATTGGTGTCGAAATTCAATTGATGATTTTGTGCTGAGTAGGCTTCAGGCAGCTGGACGGTCGCCCGCGTCTGAGGCAGATCGTGAGTCGCTGATTCGCCGGTTGTCGCTCGACTTGGTTGGGACGACTCCGTCAATCGATGACGTGGACCGGTTCCTTCAGGATCAGCAACCGGGAGCTTATGAACGTCTGGTGGATCGTCTGCTCGCTTCTCCCGGATATGCCGAGCGTTTCGCCCGTCCGTGGCTTGATCTTGCCAGGTACAGTGACACCAATGGGTACGAGAAGGATCGAAAACGCAGTATTTGGCCCTATCGGGACTGGGTTATTGCTGCGGTAGGACAGGACATGCCTTTTGATCAGTTTTCGATCGAGCAGTTGGCTGGGGATATGTTGCCGGAAGTAACCAACCAGCAGAGGATTGCTACAGGATTTCATCGAAATACCATGCTGAATGAAGAAGGTGGAATCGACCCGATGGAGTACCGATACCACTCCATCGTCGATCGCGTTGCCACCACGGGCACGGTTTGGATGGGCCTGACCACGGGATGTGCACAATGCCATACGCACAAGTACGATCCGATCACCCATGCAGAGTATTTCTCTTTGTTTGCGCTGCTAAACAACGCCGATGAGCCAGACGTCATTGTGAAAGATATCCGGCGGGAAGCGATTGCAGCAGAGCTGGAGCAGCGCATCAAGAATGTTGAAACAGAACTGGTCGAAACGCTGCTACCAAGCTTCCAGCAATTTCAGGCGTCTGTTCAATTGCAGTCGGGTGCTCTGACTGGGCCGGAAAATGTAACTACAGATTCAGACGCAAAGAAACTACAGACAGACAGCGCAACAGGCATGACGCCACGGAAGATTGAACTGGCAAAGAAATTTGCTGAATGGGTTGAATCGCATGTCGCCCTGTCAAGAGCGTGGACACCACTTCGCCCTGTCAGTATGCAGTCCACTAAACCGTTGCTCCAGTCTCTGCCAGACTGTTCAGTGCTTGCAAGAGGAGACGTTACCAAGCGTGAGGTTTACGTGTTGCGTTACGAGTTGCCGGTCAGGGATGAACCATTCACTGCATTGCGACTTGATGTGCTGCCGGACGCTTCTTTACCCGCTGGTGGACCCGGGCTGGCATTTTACGAAGGCAGACGCGGCGATTTTTTTCTTAGTGAGTTAACCGTCACTAAGGACGGAAGAATGCTGCCGCTGCAGAAACCTTCCCATAGCTATGGAAAAATAGGTGTTGGCTCTGGGAATGCAAATGCTGGCAATGTGATTGACGGTGAAGGATCCACGGGCTGGTCGACTGCGGGGGCAGAAGGTAAAGCAAATCAATGGGTCGCTAACTTTAGCGATCCAGTTGCCGGGGGCAGTTTGCTTGAGATCGAGCTCGTTTTTGAACGGCATTTCGCGGCAGGTTTGGGGAGGTTTCGGTTCTCAGTTACCTCCGGCAAAACTCCAGTCCTTGCCTCGGCTTTGCCTGAAAAAATGTATGGTTGGCATGTGCGATCGCTAGCCGATATCTCGAAAGAGGACTTCGGAGGTTTGCAGCGACACTTCCTAAGAACAACGCCGGAACTGAAATCACAGCGTAAAAGACTCGAGACGCTGCAAGCCCAAATCCCAGCCGAGGTCAGAACGCTTGGCATGCAGGATCGGGGAACCGCAGATCAAAGAATCACGCAGCGGCATCATCGGGGAGAGTATTTACAGCCTCGTGAGACCGTCAGGCCTGGGGTTCCAGCAGCGCTTAATACTGATGGAAAAAATAACCCGCAGGACCGACTGAGCTTTGCCAAGTGGTTGGTCAGTGAGAAGAACCCGTTGGTGGCCCGAGTTACTGTGAACCGGGCATGGCGAGAGTTCTTTGGGCGTGGCATTGTGGATACTGCGGGTGACTTTGGGACTCAAAGTGAGCCCCCCTCCCATCCCCAATTGCTTGACTGGCTGGCAGTGGATTTAATGCGGAGCGGATGGTCACTGAAGCGATTGCACCGGACGATTGTCTTGTCCGCGACCTATCGACAGGCAGTGCAAGTGCCAGATGATACTGACCCCAGAAACCGGCTTCTGTCAGGAATGCCCAAACGGCGACTTGCTGCTGAGCAGATCAGAGATTCCTTGCTTGCCGCGTCCGACTTGCTGACCAGACAGGTGGGGGGACCAAGTGTTTTTCCGCCACAACCCGAGGGCGTCATGCAGTTGGCCTACGGTTCTCCCAAGTGGATGACCTCGAAGGGGGCCGATCGTTATCGCCGCTCTGTTTACACATTCAGTAAACGGACGGCGCCATTTGCCGCATTTGCGACTTTTGATGGCCCCTCCGGCGAAAACTGTCTTGCCAGACGCGACCGTAGTACAACGCCTTTGCAAGCATTGTCGCTCTTGAATGATGAAATGTATCTGGAGTATGCCCGCGGCTTGGCTGATACAGTCCTCAAGGAACTGGGGAATGATGCAGAACCAAGTGACATCGCTTCGCTCATGTTCCGTCGGTTGTTGGCGCGGTACCCGGATGCTACGGAATTAGCGGCGATCCTCGGTTTTTATCAACGTTATGGCGAGAACCCTGAGGTATGGATGCTGTTGGCACGCGCCTTGATCAATGTTGATGAGGTTATTACGAACCATTGACTTTGATAGCAAAGCATGTGGTGGAGAAATACTTGGATTGATGCAAGACATTGATGCATGATTCTGAGTGCTGGACGAATAGCGTTGTAACGGGGGGGCGTCTCACGGTAAGATGCCATTTCCAGTTGCCAAGCAGAACCGCGATGTACCAAGGAAGGTCTCGCTTTGTCCGGTCAGAAAAGACAGCATCATCACGATTCGACAGCTCATGTGTCCGTGCCGAGCAGCGTCGTGCCCAGCAGTATGCTGGAACGTTTGCGTTTATTACGAGCAAATGTCAGCACGGAAGGTCATGCGATCCTGGCAGCTTCGGCGTCGCTGGGGCCTGAGGCAGTCACCGCAGCGGAGATGACAGCGGAGTGCGACGGTTGCATCGTGGTGACCGGTGTGGGCAAGGCTGGTCTGGTGGGTCAGAAATTGGTGGCCACGCTCGCTAGCACGGGTTCACCCGCACATTTCTTGCATCCCTCTGAAGCGGTTCATGGTGATTTGGGACGCGTGCGAAACTGTGACCTGGTGTGGGCAATCAGCAATTCAGGTCGCAGTGAAGAGGTGGTTCGAATTGCACCGCATCTGCGAGCAAATTCTTCTGGGCTGATTTCGATTACTTCTGATCATGAGAATCCATTGGCGGTTGCCGCGGATTGCTCCATAGCGATTGGCAAGCACAGCGAAGCATGTCCCAACGGTTTGGCCCCCACGGCGAGTACGGCAGTCATGATGGCCGTAGGCGATGGAATTGCGATGTTAGCAAGTCAGATGCGTGCGTTCACGGCTCAGGATTTTGCGCGTTATCACCCCGGGGGTGCCTTGGGGCGGAAATTGATTGATGTCGATCAGGTCATGCGGCCGCTCGCAGTTTGTCGTGTCGCCTCAAGTTCGGTTTCCGTTCGTTCTGCAATGGTTGCAACATCGCGGTCGGGTAGACGCACTGGTGCGGTGATGTTGGTTGATGAACAAGGGAAACTTGCAGGCTTATTCACTGACAGTGATCTGGCAAGGTTATTGGAGGCTCGTGAAGAGGCCGCCTTGGATGCTTCGATCGCTTCTCGCATGACGCTGGATCCAGCCACGGCAATGAGTGGTGCCCTGTTGCAGGATGCGATGGCTTTGATGTCGCAGCGACGCATCAGTGAATTGCCGGTGGTCAATGCAGAATCACAGCCTGTGGGGTTGCTCGATATCACTGACCTTGTGTCGTTGACCGAAACAAGGCTTGGGCCAGCCACTGTACCGTTTGGCCCGGTGGATGAGCTTGCTCCCTGATAACTCACTTCCTGTTTGCGATTCTTAGCTTTTTGTTTTTGATTCATTGTTCTGTTTCCGTATCCCCTGTTTCTGTACCCCCAGTTCTGAACTTTCATGCCAGCCCTGTTAAAGCCTGACTCCGAAATTGCTGCCTCGATCACATGCATTCTGTCTGATGTTGATGGCGTGATGACAGATGGACGCATTGTGTACGACAACCAGGGTGTTGAGACGAAGAGGTTTCATGTCCGCGATGGTTTAGGGATCAAGGCTTGGATGAGAAGCGGATTTGGTTTTGGCATTCTTACAGCGCGTACCAGCGAGATTGTCAGGCAGCGGGCAGGTGAACTGGGGATCGAGAACGTGCAACAGGGTTACGAAGACAAATGGCCAGCAGCAGAGTCGATGTTGTCGAGCATGGGTTATCGGCCCGAGCAGGTCTGTTATATCGGCGATGATTTACCCGACATTGCGGTGATGCGACGCGTTGCACTGGCAGTTGCGCCGGCGGACGCAGCTTTTGATGCGCAGGAGGCTGCCGGGTGGATCTTGCGGTCCGGTGGCGGAGAGGGAGCGTTGCGTGAGTTAATCGAGCGTCTGTTGCGAGCGAAGAATCGTTGGGAGGAACATTTGAGGCAGTAAAAATCATTGAGGTTGCCTGCACGTTTGAGCGTAATCTTGACGCGACGGGCATCTGATCTTTGGTGGCAGTGTCTCCGATCACACCATGTTTCAAAAATTTCGACATTATCTGATTGCACTCACCGTTGTCATTGCAATGGCCGTGGCGTATCAGACTTTGGTGACGCCTCAGTTGCATGCACCCAAAGTCCAGCTAATGCATGTCGCGACCTTGCCATCGCTGGATCGTTTTAGCGACAGCATCAAGGGGTTGTTTCCGGAAGAGGACTGTTGGCAACGCAATGGCTGTACCATTCTCAAAACGGTCGATGGCATGCTGCTGTTCGAGGAATGGATTGATTTAGGAAACAACAGAGGTCGGTTATCACCGCTGTCGATCGTGGTTGGGGATGGCTTGAAGGCCGGCGGTTCGACATCGCCCATCATCATCGATGCACCCCAGGGAGCAGAGATTCAATTCAATCGCTCGTTTGAGATGGGAAGTGGGCCGACGCCCGCGATTGAACGTGGACGAGTAATCGGGCCGGTCGTGGTTAGACGCACTGGTGATGGTCAGGATGGCAGTGATCTGCTTGTCCATACATCAAATATCGGCCTCGATAACAAGAAAATCTGGACGACCGATGAATTCAATCTGAAGTCGGGAGGTTTGTCCATGCGTGGACGCGACCTCACGCTGCATCTCAGGAAAACCGGTAATGGAATTCCGGAGCTGGAACGCGCTGAACTCATTTACCTGTACGGGCTGACCTACTCGGTTGACGAAACAAAATCGATGGATTTCAGTTGCGAAGGTAGGGTCGAGTACCAATTTGGTAACCGGACGCTTGAAATGCGTGATGCGATTTCGCTCGCTTATCGTGAGGGAGATCAATTGAGTACTTTCACGTGCGAATCTCTTGAGTGTGTGCTTCCGGATCCCGAGGCAAAGGCGGTTGCCGGGAAATCAGGGGCTTCTATGACAGATCAATTTGAGAAAATTACGGCGGTCGGGCAACCTGTGGTGTTGAAATCGGGAGCCATGGGAGCGGAGTTCTCAGCCAATAAAATCGAGGTGACCTCAGGCAGCGGTGGGCGGCTGGCAGTCTTGGCCACGGGAGCCAGTGGGGTCAAAGTCAATTCCGCAGACTGGGGAGGGACGTTTGAAGAACTGAAGTGCAATCTGCAGATGGGTGATGAGCCGAGATTGTTGCAATTGGTAGTTGATGGTTTTGGACGAGCGTTCTACCGAGATGATTCTGGCACTGTCGGAGACATGAGTTGGGAAGAGTCATTTAAGCTGAGTGAGCTCATTGTCGGGGACAATGGAGTGTCAGTTTCCGGGGCAGACGCGAACGCCGGTTTGTCACCACAACACGCTCAGGCGGCGGTGACTGGTAAGCATGAGGCGCCGAGGAAGTTTGACTTCGTCATTGGCGGAGACGTGAAAGGTCGATTTGGTCTCAGTAGTGCGTCGACCGCCGATCGGAAAACATCAGGGCAGTTTGGGGCTCGTAAGCTCGCCGGAGCGGTGAAGCTGATCGCAAGTGGGCAGGCACAAACTTCGGCGACAGTTCAAGTCGCAACACAAAAAAACACTTTCCTTCCTGAATGGATCAGCTTGCAGGATCAAGTTCGGATTTCCACGCAAACGGTTGACGCTGAAACTGATGAGCTGCTTTTGTTTTTTGATCAAACGCAATTCCTGTCGAATGCGAAGAAGAGCAAGCCAGTGGATTCACAGCGTACCGCGGCGGTTGTTGCACCATCCGCGGTCGAACCCGTGGTCAAGAAGGCCCACGAGCGACAGACGATCAGAGGCCGGCGGATCAGTGCAAAGCTCGCAGTTGCCAATGATGATCGCTGGGCACCACAAAAAGTAACTGTGGAAGGGGATGTTTCGATCCAGTACATGCATCACCACGAAGGTGCGGCACTGCCGGCGAGCCTGACAGGAGATGCCTTGCAGTATGAAGGGCAACTTGGCAGTGATGTGGTTCAATTGCAGGGAAAAGCACGAGAGCCCGCGAGGCTTGACGTGGGTGATGGCTTTTTTGTCGGACCCATGATTCAGCTCAGGCCAAGCCAGAACATTCTTTGGATCAATTCGGCTGGCGAGTTTCAGTTGCCTACCGCAATGATGCAGTCGCCAGTTGAGTCAGCGGACCCGAATGCCCTCCGCTGGGTGAATGCACCGCACTGCCGTTGGTTGGGTGAATTACTGTTTGATGGGAATTCCGTTGTGCTCTCCGAGGGAATAGACATCACTGCGTCAGTATTGTCCGGCGGTGATGCGATGGACCTGCATCTGACCGGAGACCGTTTGCTGGTTGATCTGGCGGGTAAGGTCGACATGATGAAGCCGAATCAAATGCAGCAGGTTGATATACGACGCGTGACAATCACTGAGACACAGGAGCGACCTGTTGAGATTCAGGTGCTGCGTCTTGCTGCAGGCGAAGCTGCTCAGTCGAAGCATCTGTTGTACACAAGCAAACTTGAATTTACGCCGAGTGAGCTGGGCGGTGTCATTAAAGGGTTCGGGCCAGGTTGGTACCGCGGTTGGATACCATCGGAAGAGGGACCACTACCGTTCACAGGGGTTCATCTTGTATTCAAGGATTCCATGCAAGCCCGCGTTGAAACCAAAACTCTTGATTTTCTCGGTGGTGTTCGGGTGGGCAAGCGGGGCGTGGCAGGCTTTGACTCGCCCTTCTTTGATGCTTCAACGATGGACTCAATTTCTGTAGGCGATTCAACGCTGGATTGTGATCGCATTCGTATCAATGCCGATCCAGCCGGGGGTGTGGCAGGTGGCTATGGCCGTCAGGCAAGCCCATGGGAAATGGAGGCCGTTGATGGGGTGGTGTTCCGAGACATGGGGGCTGAAAATGGCTTGTTGGTGGGTACAGCTAGCCGTGTGACCTATTCGAATTCCAAAGATCTTTTCAAAATTGACGGGGCACCGAATCGCCCGGCGTATTTTGAACTCACTAATCCAGATGGAACACCTCGGGCCAAGGGCACGGTGCGGACCATGACGGTGCGTGTGTCTACCAAGGAAGTCGAGAATCTCATTCTGGAAAGTCTTGATATTGCGACTCCTCAGAAAAGGGACATTCGGTGATGTGCTTGTGCTGAGACGCGAATGCTGAAACGCCACATCAGTCTTGCTGCGTTTCGTCGTTGTCCAGCATGTAGTCCTTGATTTTTTTGTGGAGTGTGTTTCGGTTGATCCCCAGTTTCGAGGCAGCTTTGGTTTGAACTCCACCGCAGGAGGCGAGTACTTGGGCGATGAGTTCCTTTTCGATGCGTTCGACGATCACAGAATGAATTTCTCCTGTGATTGCACCCGCATCGCTCAAACCACGCATCACGACTTCGCGAGTCAACGAATCGAAGTCGCCCGTCGGCAGCCTTGTGCCCGTGGGTAGCTCCCGAGACGTTACGCACTTGGGTAACAGTTCAAGTGTGAGCTCATCGGTTTCCGCCATCACCACTGCACGTTCAACGTAGTTCTGAAGTTCACGAACGTTCCCGGGCCAGTGGTAGTCTTGCATTGCCTCCATGGCACCGGGTCCGATGTGCACCACGTAGCGGTCATTCACTTCATTGTAATGTTCAAGGAAGAATGAGATCAGACTGGGTATGTCTTCCCGGCGGCGGCGTAGCGGCGGAATCTCAATGGGAACAACATTCAGACGCCAATACAGGTCTTCCCGGAATCTACCCTCTTTGGATTCCTGCATCAGGTCCCGATTGCTGGCTGCCACAATTCTCGCATCGGTGCTGAGGGTGCTTGTGTCACCCACGCGTTCGAATTCACGTTCCTGTAATACCCGCAGAAGCTTGACCTGGAGTGTCAGCGTGGTGCTGTTGATCTCGTCAAGGAAGACCGTGCCGCCATGTGCCGCTTCAAAGCGGCCAGTGCGATTGGCTACTGCACCGGTGAAGGCGCCACGTACATGACCAAATAGTTCGCTTTCCAGCAGGCTCTCGCTTAAGGCTCCGCAGTTCACGCGAACAAATGGGCCGTTGCTGCGATGACTGAGTCGGTGGATCGCACTGGCAATCAGTTCCTTGCCAACACCCGTTTCGCCGAGGATCAAGACGGACGCGTTGCTACCTGCCACGCGGCGTGTCACCCGATAGACCTCTTGCATCGCTGGCGAATTGCCAATGATTCCGGGTATAGGGGGCACGCCAGAGCCCGACGGTGAGGTTCCGAGGATCGACATAGGGTGATTTTGGGCCGGGTTCTAGCCCGGGTCCGCGATCTGTGTTGCGTGAGGCGAATCGTTTTGGGTGCGGAGGTCGCGCCAGTCGTCACCGCTGAAAATACCCATATTTCAACTGCTCGGATACCTGTCCGCCGCTGTCTTGGCCGTGTTTGTGGGTTTGGGTTGCTTTCATTACCCAGATCAACGACGTTGGGGGCGGATTTTACGCTACTGGCCCAACCGGATTACCCACGTTCTGCAAGTGCCTGTGCAGCTTTCGTCTGGTAGGTTTGGCGATCCAGAAAAGTCATCTGGGGGATGCGACGGTTCTGTTTCACTTGTCTTCGCAGATTTTCCAGAGCAGCGACCGAGGCGGGTTGGTCGACCCACAGTGTGGGAGCACTCCAGCGTCGACTGCTGAGGTCCGGCCCCGTTGGCCCATAGAAGACAATGGGAACCTGGCGGCCGCGGTCAAGCCTGCGCACGCTATCCACCATCTCGATGGGTGGCAGGTCGGCTAATTGAGTCTTGGCGAGAATGAGCCGCAAATCACCACCGCGACGAATCGCATGTTGAAGTGCACCCACGCTGCGGACTACTTCGACTTCAAATCCGATGCTACTTAGAAGGGTTTCTGCTTGCAGAGTAGTGTCGGCTCTGGTCTCGACTAGAATGGCGTTGGGTTTGTTGGTTAACGAATTCATTTCGCTCAGCGTGCGTAATACAAAACTGCTACCCGGAAATGGACTACCCTTTGCGAGGTCAGCGATTTTCAGGGCGGCCTCGAACCGAATTCTAGGTTCGGGCGATGACGCAGCACGTACAAGCGCCGTGCGGTTGATGCCTGTGCCGCGGAGATAAGTTTGGCGATCAGCATCCGTCGCATCTGTGGAATCGATGATTCGGATCAGGCCAACAGCAGCTGCTAGGTCGTTTGTATTCATTGCATGTTCCAATGCGTGCAGCAGCGCCGATGCGTCAGTCAGGATCGGGTACTGCATTTTCGCATCTTTGATCTGCGTCTCATCGCCCCAATCGGGGTCTAACATCAAGCGATAGCCGATCTCTGCAGCCAAAATGTCACTGGCATCGTTCAGCGTCAGGCCACCCAGTCTTCTGAGACGTGAGGCGGCATCAGCCACGTTACGATAGATTCCCAATATCCGTTGAGTTGCTTGATGCGTCACGCCGTTACGATCTTTGTTCACGCTCCACAGTACGACCTGCGCATCATCATTTTTGGTGAGTTCCGCTGCCGTTTCCTGTTGCGAAAAATTGCCAAGAAGCAGCTCACGTCCCACCGCCTCGGACGGCACCGCTCCCTCCAATGCCACTAGATTCTGTCTGCCAACTGCTCGCTCTCTGTCGCTGGAGTCCTGCGCAAGGGCGGCTGTAAGGAAGTCGATCGTGTAGGCTGAACGGTTGATCCTCGCGAGGCACTCCAACGCCGCCGGTCGAACTTCAGGTGTACCGTATAACGCTAGTTGCTGAAGAGCCTTTTCACCTCCCGCGCCCAGTTCCAGCATCGTCCGTAGAATCTGATCACGATTCGAAGGGGTTGGGGTCTTGACCGCAGCAGCCACCAATTCCACGATTGAAGCTTTACCACCAGCTAAAAGTATGCGTGTTGCAGCGAGTGATTTATCGGTCGTTGCTGGTTCAAGATCCGCGATTGCGGCTTGAAGGCGTGCTGGCGCTTCGGTGGTGGTTCGCGCTGCCTTGGTCAGCATGTCCAACCCGGATCTCGCGGTATCGGTCAAAGACGGTTCGGCGCTGATTGCTATGAAATTACGAGAACCAATCTGCTCCGCCATTTCAGTCAGAACTGCATCAGAGGCTCCACTGCCAGCGACACGGGTTAGCAATGCGTTGACTTCAGGCCATTGCTTGAGTCGCGAGAGCGCGGCGATCGATTCTGCGAGTTCCAAGTTGCCTTGAGACGAGTAACCCATCCACAGGTCCGTCAGGGGCGATTTTTCTGCGGGCTCTGCAGCATTCTTGGACTTGCCAGCGGAAGCGGTCGCGGAGTTCGCCGGCGGATTGTCCTGTGCCTGTGTAGATATGGAGATCACACATGCGACCAAAAGGATGCAAGCGAACAGAAATTTTGGAAACCGGATACGGGTCGACATGCTTACGTCGCGTGGTTGTAGTAATTGGTAGCGGGAGACGCATCTCTTCATCATAGTCTCGGAGTGACGCCCGAATAGTGTTGTACGGTCTCGCCCGGCGAGTTGTTTTGCACCGTTTGTCGCGATTTTGAGGCCTGTTGACGCAATCAAGCCGATCTCACGCCTCCACGGACGCTCACTGTATCGGCTGGCAGGGGGCTTCGCCTCCAGAACCCCGACGGTGAGTACCGGTCGTGAGTGTCAGTACCTTTGGTGCTGCTGCGGCGGGGCTCAGTCGCGTGTCCCAGCTCGGAAAGACTGGATATTTGAAAGCGGTTCTACCCAGTTTGCGGCCAACTGACGTTGCCGACAGGGATGCTAGTAAGCACAGAGGAAAACAGCAGACCGATTTAATTTGGCATCGGATAGGGATCTGCAAACGCTCCCAGTGCACCAAGCCCGCCATCAACTTCGAGATCCGTTGCGGTTACGAACGATGCCGCATCGCTGGTGAGCCAAAGAACTGCCGACGCAACCTCATGGGCTTCACCAATGCGGCCAATGGGGTGACGGTTGCCAAGAGCCGCGGCACCACCTTGTTCCGCCAGGCTAGCCTGGATCATCGGTGTGTTGATCGCTCCAGGGGATACCGATGCAACGCGAATACCGTCGCGGGCGTACTCGATCCCCCATTGTCGAGCCTGCATTACGTTTGCACTCTTGATGGGACCGTAGACACCAACTTCGCGAGCAGTTCGATGAGCCTGCCCGCTGGCCAAGTTGATAATGACGCCTGAGCGTTGCCGTTTCATGAAAGGCAATGCCTCGGCGGCCATGCGCATGTAACCACAAAGATTCACGTCTATCATTCGCTGCCAGATCTCCGAAGAGACACGGTCAATGGGTTGATATGATTCCGGTGGTTGGATTGCTGCATTGTTGACGAGGATGTCCACTGCACCGTGGTCCGCGATCACTTTGTCTACGACTGCCTTGCAATCAGATTGTGATGCTGTATCGCAGTGCAGGTACGTCACGCCCGACTGATGCTCTTCTGTCGGTGGTTTAACGTCAGCAATGTAAACATGGGCGTTTGATTGGACGAAGGCATGCGAGATCGCTGCTCCGATACCCATGCTTCCGCCGGTCACGATGACAACGCGCTCATGGTTATCGAACGTGACGTTTCCTGAAGGACGATTTCGTTTCATAGTTCACTTGCTGCCAGGAGCCGGCTTGTTCTCTGCTTGTTCAGCTTGCCGTTGTTTCGTCGATGAGTTTTTCTGGCGTATGCCTGCCTGGTCTAGCCGTGTTTGTAGGATTTCTTCTAGTTGTTTCATGCGGGGTTCGGAATTGCGGCTCTCTGCCAGATTGGTGAATTCGCCGGGGTCGTTCTTCATGTCATAGAGCTCATGGGTGCCATCCTTATATCGCATGTAATGCCAATCGCGGGTCCTCAAAGAAAATCCATTGTGGAACGATAAAGCTCCAGATTTTACACGGCTTGCGTTTTTCGTGAGCAAGGGTACCAAACTCGTGCCTTGCACTTCATCTGGGATCTTCTGTCCTGTTAGGGCGCAAACAGTAGGAAATATATCAACCAGTTCTACAACGGCATCAGAGGTGCCGGCGGGGAGGGCGGGGACCGACATCACCAGCGGAACACGGAGTACCTGCTCATGCAAATTTGACTTTTGCCAGAATTGGTGGTCTCCCAGGTGATAGCCGTGGTCGCTGGTGAAGACGATGGCTGTTGATTCACGCAACCCGAGCGCATCAAGTTCATCGATGATTTTGCCCACTTGTTCATCCATGAAAGAAACCGACGCGTAGTATCCAGACCACATTCTTCTCTGATTGTCCGGGTATTTGCCAATCGGGTTCGTGGATGAGATCGTTTTGGCTCTGCCTAGCTTTGGGATGTCTGCAAGATCATCGGTTTGTTGCGCTGGCAGTTGCATCTCCTGCCAGGGGTAAGGCGTGAAATACTCGCGCGGCGCAACCATGGGGTAATGGGGGCGCACCAGACCAACGGCTAAAAAGAACGGCTGGTGTTGGTGTTTCCGCAAAAGCTCCACCGCCTTATTGGCAGATTTGTAATCCGGTTGATCCGAGCCATCGCCATCATACTGAACCGTCACAAACATGCGATTTGGCATCTTGGTCGACTCGCGAGCGTCAAGTTCCTCGGTAAATACATTGAGATTCAGGCACGCGTATTCTCCCGGAGTATGAGCCTCGAGCCCCGGAGAATTGAACCTTTCGGTCCATGAGGACGCAATGTCTTCGCCGTTGGTGCCGGCGATGATATCGCCAGGGACACGCATGTGGTAAATCTTCCCGACACGGGCTGTGTACCATCCGTTTTCACGAAAACACTGGCCCATGTTAATCTTGCTCGTACCCTGATAGCGACTGAACATCAGAGAACGGCGTGAAGGCCCGCACGAAGTACCCTGACAGTAGGCACGTTCAAACAACATCCCTGAACGAGCCAATTTATCAATGTTTGGTGTCTTGCAGATGGGGTCACCATAACAACCAAGCACGCTGGCACGAAGATCGTCAGCGATAATGAACAGCACATTCTTGACATCTCTTGAAGGCTGCTGTTCATCCGCCACAGCCAAACCGAGCGTGGTCATGTGCAATGACAGAAACAGAATGAAAAAGTTGATTTTCAAGGATGAGAGCAAGTTGGGCATGCCGGCGTCAGGTCAAGAGAGAATACTTGTTCTTGTATGTTTCACCCGACAATGTACCAACTCGTTGCAAGAAGTGCGCAAAGGCCGCTGAATTTGCCTGTTGGCAGTACGAAGGGAGCTGCAAAA
>JAPOKD010000200.1 GCA_029977825.1 Planctomycetota bacterium
CGAGTTGGTTTCAATCGGAGTAACACGATCTGCTGAGCTTCTGGTTTCAGAAATGCCCACCCACTCTCGCTCCGCCCGTAGATTGACATTTCTCTCGTTCATCGACATGCCTTGCGTTCAATCGCGCGGTGCGTGCGATGGGACACTTCCATTCCTGAAGAGAGGTGCGAACAGCATGACCAAGCCAATGACTAATAAGCCATAAATGGCTAGGACCAAGTTCAACATCACTCCCTGAAGCAGGGTGGTAAACAATGCCCCCGGAAACGTCTGGATTGCGCGGGACCCGAAAATGGTCTCTGTGCAAGCTACCGACGTCAGTCCGCAGATCAGGTCGACAAACATGGCAATTGGGAATATCACCGTGATGACCATGCGTGTGACGTACACCATTCGTAAGGTAATCACGCACAGGCGGTTTTGGCGGAAGGGGAGTCCCGAGGTTTTGCAATCGAGAAAGATGTAAATTGCCGCAAAGATCAGAATGCCAAGCGTCATGGCGGCGAACTGCCCCTTACTTACCTCCGTGCCCAGATAAAAACTGGGTACAGCACTAACAGCACAAACCACGAGCCAGCGGGTTGCGATCCAACCCAAGGAATGGGATTTTTTCGTGGTAACGGCCGGTTTAAAAGCGTCTGCCAGTTCAGGTTCACTTTCTGGCGGAGCAAAAGGATTCTGGTCTGGGGCCACGTTTTTCAGCTCAATTTCTGAAAGCTCAAATTACTTGTATCGTGAAAACCGCCACAAATTCCAATGGAATCGCAACTTTCAAAGCCAGCTGACCGGATTTTCGTCTCTCGCCTCGGCAACACCCTCTAGACTAGAGAGTCGAAGCCTGTGGCAACCTTGACTTCCCAGTCAGAAAACGCGTTGCCATGAGTCAGACACAGTCGGCACCTCCTGACTTTACTATAAGACTAAACAACCTATCGCTTCATGTAACTCACATAACCACAAAAACATAGAAAGTTGCGCATTTAAGTTGCGCATTTAAGTAATGCTCACATGACTCAAATCTGCCACGCGATTGATTACCCGTATCCTTTCATTCAGTAGTTCTCAACTGTTCACCAACACTTATCACTTCGGCTGATGTCTGGCTGAGGGCTCAACGCTAGATTCATTTGTCCGGTCGTGCTTTCCGCCGACCCGTTGTTTTGCTTTCCTTCGTTTCCAGACGAATTCCTCATTACCTGCTGCGAACCGGTGCTCATTATGCGTCGATCTATCACGCGTCGCTCTCTGCCGCGCAACTGTTGCGAGCATCCGCGAAGTCACTCACGGTGGTTCACGTCGTTGGCTCGGCCTATCACCTGCTTCATGGTCAGCATGCTTCTGCTCGGCTCGAACTCAAGTCATGCGCAGTTTGGTAATGGAAATGGCGCCGGCAATAATGGCAATGGTCAACCGCTCAATCGACCCAATCAGGGCATTCCTGGAAATGGTATTCCGTTCGGCAGCGTGGAACCAACCGGCCAGTACCCCACGAGGGAGTACTACGTTGGTTTGGAAGCCTATCGTGCTGGTGACCTGAAATCAGCATTCGATTTGTTCGAAGCGTCAGTCAGGGGTGGGCGAAAAGACTTGAAGGGACGTTACATCGAGGCGATCCCCGGACTGGCCATGCTGGGTGAGTGCTACTGGCAGATGGGAGACCTTCCCAGCTGTCGGCAGAACGCCGACCAGATCATTCAGATTTTGAGTCGTCACAAATTCCTGAAGGGTGTGAATTGGACGAATGCGATCCAACCGAATGCCGCTGTTTCCAAGCGTCCTTTTTTGTGGCCAGATGCTGCTGCGGTCCAAGTCGCATCGTTTCGAGACATGCTGCCGGTGGCATCAGGCCAACAAGTGACACAGGATGTGCTGCGTCAGGGTGGCTCCATCCAATCTTTGACTTACCGTAATATGGATGTGGCGGAAATCATGCGAGGCGTCGCGATCGCATCTTATCGTCGCCGCGTCTTACTGGGCCCACTGACAGAAAACGATCCCGGTGCAAATCTGCTTCTGGACTCAATCAAGTATCCAGCGGTCATGCCGCCACAGATCGGTAAGACCATCATTGGGGCAACTCGCAGTGTAGGCTACTTTGGAAAACTCGATGACCAGAGAATCATTACCGATGCGCCGAATATGGGATCTCTCGGCGGGACCGCACATCCTCTTTCTGCCATCACCATGCTGGCAGCAACAAACGCATTAGTCGGCAGCAAGAAGCCGGAAACGGCGATCCCCGCTGCGATGAAAACGGTTCACATTTCTGCCGCGTTGGGGCAACTTGAGTTCATTGGTGAAGCGTTTCAGTTGGCGGCAGGCAGTGCGAATCCGCAACAGGCTGGCCCCATTGCGGAATCAGCCAGCGTGATCGCAGGCGCACTCGTTCGTGAGTCACGATTTGCTACCTTGCATTGCCTGATTGCCGGAGCAGATGCTGCCGTGACGGCCGGTAATACTGAGATGGCGACGAAGTTGCTCGCGAACGCGGAAGCATTGTCAAATCGAAGAGATGTGACACTTCCTCGATTCAACGCCTATGCTGCCTACGTCCGTAGCCGACTTGCTGCAGCCTCTGGATCAACGATCACGGGCACTCAATCGTCTGCACTGGACATTGCGTTGACACCAATGTTCACCTTTGCGTTGAATACCCGTAACCGGCGACAGGTTCTTGTATCCATGCCACGGGTGTATCAATTCAACCTGATTCAACAAGCCATTGGTAATTCTCGTGCGGATAGCACGATCACAAAGCTTTTGGAAGCCTATTGCGATGATCCTCCCGTG
The DNA here is from genome assembly GCA_029977825.1 of Planctomycetota bacterium. GTDB lineage: Bacteria > Planctomycetota > Planctomycetia > Pirellulales > Pirellulaceae > Rubripirellula. The sequence goes on from JAPOKD010000200.1 coordinate 2,791, forward strand.
GAGGTTTGGCGACGTGATCCTGTTGATGGGCTTGCTGCCGTAATGATCGATAATTCGGCCGCCCACGTCAGTCGGGTCAATCTGGCAGCAGCAACTGGCTATGGCGAAAAATTACTCCAGGCAATCGATGGCATGCTGGCGGCACGCTTTCACCGACAGCTACCTCTGGGCGGACGAGTCGCACAGGTGAGAGCCATCTCCCGAGCCGATGAAAAGGATCTACCAGCGGCGATAGTAGAAATGAGAAATGCGCCAGGAAATCCAATCAGCGAGGTTCGCAAAGCCATCGCCGCCGCCGGCAAACCAACTGTCGCCACGATGACCGCCGCAGAAACAAAAGCATGTGTCGCCGCGTTGTCAAGAATCCATTTACCACAGGTAACCTTGCCAACGCTGGAAGAAAAAGCACCCGCTTCCAAGCTACCTCCCAAAACCGGTCTGCTGACCTTCACCTCGGTTGGCAAGCGTGTCTACGCGACATTATCTGCCAAAAACAAGATTGTGATGTGGACCGTCAACGGCAGCAGTCGTCTTCCATCGGAAATCGGCAAACTGCTGCGAGGAATTGGCGTGGGTAAAACCCGCGGAGATCGTATTCCTGAAGACGACTCATGGAAAAAAGATGCGGTTACTTTAAGACGTCTGCTGATCCCGGAGGATACAACTATCACAGCAGACAAATTTGATGAATTGATTATTGTGCCTGATGGACCGCTGTGGTATCTGCCCTTCGACTTGCTTCCCCTTCTGGAGGCAGACTCGCCATTAATCGGTGAACAGATCAAGATTCGCTATGCCGCTACTCCTGCATTGGCCATGCGGCCAGTCACGGCAAGTCCAGGCTCCAATAAAATCGGTATTGCAACCGGGAAATTTTTTGCACCACGCGATCTCGAGCTGAATCAGCAAATAGCAGACTCCATTGTCGAGGTCATCACAGATCCACTTCGTCTTCCTGATGCTGACAACACACCCACCGCACTTCTTGGCAGCGAGATGGGCCACTTGGCGATTGCTGCACCGCAGACGCCCAACACGAGCAACTTCCTTCTGACCCCCATGGCTCCTTATGAACAAAGAAGCCCACTTGGGAATCTGGCTGCCTGGTTACGTTTCCCAGCGAAGGTTCCTGCGAACGTGATCCTGGCAGGTTTCCGAACCCCCGTGGGTGTGGGACGAATGGGAGATGGATCTGAAATGTTCGGTACACTTACCGCACTCAACGTCGCTGGAGTCCGCAACGTGCTGATCAGTCGCTGGGCAGTCGGTGGCAACTCGACGGCCGTTCTTCTGAAGGAGTTCCTGCAGGAATTACCCTTCATAGGAATGAACAAAGCATGGCAGCGGGCCAAGCTGGTGCTGCTGGGCACCAACCTCGATCCCGCAGGTGAACCGCTGCTGACACAGGCAGAGCATGACAGCGAAGGCCTGACCGGGAAACAGCCGCTTTTCTGGTCTGGTTATTTGATCTCTTCACCGCCAAGAGCGGAGGCTCCGGCCGCAGCAGGTGATGCTGCGGCCCAAAATTGACCAGCCAGAATGAACCGGTCAACCCACATCTGCAAAACAGCTTCGGTTCACGCTCCGCGACTACCAGCCTGGCGAGTTTCGAGCGACGACATTTCAATCAACCTGCCAGGCGTCTCGCAAAACACCAATTGAGTCTATTGTGTGATTTCAAGCATCACTCATCCGCTCTTTCTCCCCAGATCACTCCGGGCACATAGATCACCAGGCCAATCACCGCCGCCACCATCCACGGTGGCACCGAGGTTGCCAAACCGGGAATCCCAAACGCAGGTCCGAGCAAGATTACCACGGTAGCCAAGGCAGCAAACGGGGTCATGCGCCATCCGGAAACAAACGCGGAAAGAGTCAACAAAAGCCCCGCCAATCCCACGGACCAGATCTGAATACTCCAGACCATCAGCTGAGTGTTTGCTTCTGCATTCGTGGCTGTGGCGGCGGCGCCCTTCAATGCGTTACTGACCTGATCAAGATCAAGATTCCCACTGCTAACGGTTCCCAGTGCATCAATCTGCTTGAACTGTTCGAACAGACCTTTTCCATTTCCCAGAAAGGCAAACAGGGATAGCAACAGACATCCGACCAAGAATCGTGTCTGTCCTCCCAATGCAAAGCGGACAACTGCCAGGGGTTCGCGTTGGCGCTGATACTTGCCACTGCGCGCGTCGGCAATCATTTGCTTCATTCGAGCTCGTTTCTGGATTGCTTCCTGCGTGCTGGAAGATGCTGGGGACACCGCGGACCCAGCATCGACCTTTGTGTTTTCCATCACGGCCGCAGCGATCTGCCATGCACGATCACGGGCTTCGTGGGCCGACAACCCCTCACGCGCCAAACCGCGTTCTTCAATGGTCGCCAATCGCTTGTGGTCACGTATTTTCTGATGCTCTTCAGTCTTCTGACTAAGCCAGGAGCAGACCCGATCACGCAGTGACTTCCCACTGGTTGGGCCGCTAAACGAGGAATCACGCCGAAGCTTCTCACGCATTTGTAAAAGTGCTTCATAACCAAACAGTTCCTCATAAAAAGCCTGCCAACCTCGCCCACTGTAACGGGCCACGAAGGATCGCAAACCGTCTTCATCAGTACCGCTGATGCGCAAATCTCGTATCAAGCGTTCTGCGTCAGCCAGAGGATCGCGTTGTGCCTTCCACGCGGGCAGAACCAACAGTTGGTCATTACAAAACCCGATCGCAGCACCAAGCAGCAGCCCGATCAACAAACCAGGCCACAAGCCACAGAACAGGACGAACACTGCACTTGTCAGCACGCTCACCAAAGTCAGGACCCAATCCCATCCAGACCATGCACCGAGCCATTTTCGCAAGTGATCAATGATGGGACTGCGGGACCGTCTTACACGTGTAAACTGACCGTAAACAATTGCTCCCAAAATGATCCCGGGGCCTGTCAAAATCCACCGCGGTCCTGCTCCTAACCACACCAACACGAGAGTCAATCCAATCGAGACGGTCAGAGCCCCCCACAGCAGTAATGACGACAGGGACTCCAAACGCGATGCATCACGGTACCTGCCTGCGACTGCCTCCCACACATCAGCTTGCCGAGAGCTCGGCGAAAAGTCATTCTCCTTGGCCAGTCCAAGATAGGATTCCAGATCACGAATCATCCCTGCCAACGATTCGTATCGGTGATCGGGATGTTTTGCCATTGCCTTGGCAACGATCTGCTGCAATTCATCCGGGACTCGATGATTGATCTCAGTCAAGTCTGGTGGCTCTACGGTTGCGTGCTGTTCTTGCACGTCTGACACAACCGTGCCTTCAAATGGTGGCCGTCCTGCAAGCATGAAGAACATCGTGCAACCCAATGAATAGATGTCAGCACGACCATCCACCCCAGCCGCATCCACACTCTGCTCAGGTGCCATGTAAGCGGGAGTCCCCACTGCGGTTCCTTGCAAGGTGACCTGAGTACCACTTGCAAGATCGATGGCGACTTCGGGTTCAGAATCCGTGTCACCATGATCAGGGATTTTCACAAGCCCGAGATCTGCGACCTTGATAACGCCATCCTTGGTCAACAACAGATTGGCCGGTTTAACATCCCGATGCACCATGCCATGCTGATGGGCAAACTGCAATCCACGTGCGGCCTGCACGGCATAGCTGGCTGCAAGTCCTGGTTCGATTCGCCCCTTCTCTCGAATCAGATGAGCCAGAGGCCCACCACGCACCCACTCCATGCTGAAAAAATGAAGACCACCGTCTTCTCCAAAGTCATAGATTTGCACCACATTGTGATGGGTCAGTTGAGCTGCCGCATACGCTTCGCGTGTGAATCGGGCAAGTGAGGCAGGATTCTCAGCCAACCTTCCTCGAATCGTTTTCAAAGCGACTAAACGATCCAGAGAGATCTGCTTGGCCTCATAAACTGTTCCCATCGCACCACGTCCTAAAAGACGCAAAATCCGATACCCACCCAGGCGATCAGGCATGCTACTCACATCGCGATCCCTCGCCACGGGCGACGATGCTTCTTCCTTTTCAGCACTCAGCTCCCGATCCGGGGGAAGCGGTGTTGCCTCCGATTTCAAAACGAGTGTCGGTTTCCCATCCAGATCAATTCGCAAGTCAAACGGTTCGCCACAATACTTGCACCTCGGTCGATAACGCCCTGATTTCGGCTGACCAAGGGACAGTGATTTCTCGCAACTGGGACAGTTGATCCGCATGCACTGATCTCCACAAATAAGGACGCATTGATTTGCAGAAACCATGGTAACAGATCAAATCTGCCCGCACCGGTTGTGATGATCGATCCCGAATACGGCACTTGATGCTCGCGCCGTGTGTTAATGGAGCAATCAGGATCACTTTGCCCGGGACCACCAACGAGCAATTCGGGTTCGCCACCTGGGTCGCTGCCCTGTGACAGTATTCCGATGGACTGGTTGATGGCCGTCGGCGTGTTGAAGCAGAATTTCTCCGATCCGCATCAAGCATGAGTCACCCTGATCCGCAACGCACCGGTGCACCTGGTCAAGTAACGATTCGCACGCAAGTGACGGAATCCATGCGGACGTATCACGCACCAACTTCATTATGTCCTGAACATCCACGTCAATCCGCTGCTCGAGACTTTGAATGCCGGGACTGTGGACACACTCTGGATGTTTTCCAAACCAGCGTTTCAATGCCACAATACTGCAGGTTGCATCAAATACGCGAACATTCCCCTGATGGTCGACTGCGAGGTTTCCGGCATGAAGTGCGCCATGCGTCGCTCCCGATCGATGAGCTGCTTCGACGGCAAAAGCGACTGTCGCCAACTGCCGCCAACGCTGCAAAACGATCGTTTCGCTGCAACGACTGCCATTCAGGGCATCGGCATACAATGCCTTGGTGACAACCTCTTTTGAATCACCCTGCGGAAGGGATTCACCGAGAGATGCTGGTTGCCACGGGCTTGCGAATTGCCACGGCCGAATCACCCCAAGGTAGCCCCGTTGCACGGCAGCCATCTGTGGCGCAATCCAGTGAGGGTTCTGCACTCGAGCTGCTGCTTCGCAGACATCCAGAAGCTCGTTGACATGTTCATCTGCCATCAAGTGCGGCACACGAATGATTTTCATGGCAAGGGAAATCCCACGAACATCATCACGACCTCGCAAGAGGCAATGGTCACTGTCACGGGAAATGCATTGATCCACAAGAAACCACTCGGGAATGGTCAGTGGATAATCCTCACGTATCTTTTCAATTGCAAGTTTTCGATTCGCTAACGACGTTCCATCACCCGGCGAATGCAAAGGATCGAAAGAAAAATCACTCGAAATATTTTCTGGATGATCCAGTTTCAAGTCAGAGCTGTCGAGATGAGGGGCTTTATTCAAATCAAACCGGAAACCTCCACTTCTGGCTTGCCGATGCAAGCACGGCATTTCCGGAAGAAGGTCAAGCTGTGCTAACTCTTCAATATCTTCTGATAAATCAGGAAACCTTTTAGAGTAGTCCGCAAGATCAATAGGTTCTCGCAACTCTGCCGCAACACACAATTCCGCATCAATGAGATCAAGTAAATCGCTGGTGCGATCCAACTGAGGAAAATCCTGCACGTATTGCTCGGCGTACGTAGGATACCCATTTCGATGCTGGTGCATCAGATCAATACAAGCGAGATCCAGAACCGCATTTCGATCCATGTTCTTCTCGCCAAGCAAGTCAAC
>JAPOKD010000038.1 GCA_029977825.1 Planctomycetota bacterium
CAGGAAGCCGCTGGCAGTACGGGACACGCTAGCTCAGATCGTCAGGGCCTGAACCGAAACATGGCCGCAGCAGTGAATCGCTCGGTGCAGGCTGCCGCCGCGGCAAGTTCCGTTGCTTCCAGCGGCGGCGCAAACGCCACGCGTTTCGGCGCTACACCGGGAAATGGAATCAGGGAAGTGGTCCAGAATCCCTCGGTGGGGGCAACGGCCAAGGTGACCAGTCGAACGGCTACCGACGCAAGTGGGAAAAAGGTAGACACGACCGACACGCTGGCGCGAGTCAAACTGATTCAGCGTGTGAGTAAGGCATTTCAGCATCTTGGTCCCGAGGGAGGTGTAATCCGTTTGCGTTTGGCTCCTGCCGAAATGGGATCGGTACGTGTGGAAATGCGGATCCAGCAACGTAAGGTCGCGGCTCGAGTTGTTGCGGAGACTGAGGCGGCGAGTGCTGCGCTTAGGGAGCATCTTCCTGATTTGCGATCGAGGTTGGAATCGTTTGGGATGCAGGTGGAGCAACTGGACATTGAGACAGAAAATCTGGATCACGATGGTGGCTCGCAGTTTAAAGACACCGAATCTCGTGACGAGCGTTGGCAGCAGCCTGATCAACGCCAGCAACGCGAACGCACGAAGCAGTTGCAGACGAAGAATGTGGTTGATGTTTCACAGCATGTTTCACCTGTCGTGACCACCTCCTCTGTATCAGCAGGGATCGATGTGCACCTCTGATGTAACACTGTCAATGACACCTGATTGCTCTCGCGTCCGGTCGTAATCACGTCGTACAAGATAACCGTCAGCGATGCTTCGAGGCATCGCGATGCAATGCTGTGATCTTGGGAGATAATCATGTCGCAAATCGGACAGCCAGCTACTACGAGTGCTGCTGCGCAACAATCTGCTGGAACAACCGGTCAATCGGGGGCCAGCTATAACGAGCTCGATATCGATGATTTCTTGAAGTTGTTGATCAGCGAACTGCAAAACCAGGACCCACTGGATCCCATGGACAACAGCGAAATGGTCCAGCAGATCGGACAAATTCGAGAAATTGGGGCGACTGATGAACTGACGAAAACACTTTCTTCGCTGTCCTCAAGCCAAGAATTAGTGACGGCCAGCAGTCTGATCGGTAAGTCGGTAGAGGGGTTAGCAGAAGATTCCAGTGCAGTTGATGGCATTGTTGATCGCATCACTGTTGAGACAACTGAAGAAAACGCTACACGAACAGTCAAAGTTCACGTGGGTGGAAAGACGATGGATATAAAAAACATCAGGGAAATACAGACTGGGTAAGTTCTACCGATTATTGATTGCCAGCATTAAATCATGTTTATGCTGTCATTCGATCTCATCGCAGGCGATGAGCCATCGGGCGAGTTCATCTGGTCTCACAATCGGAGTTCTACGTCGATGGGTCTTACATCTGCTCTTACTACGGCACTGACTGGTCTGAACGCTGCGGAAACGCAGATTGATGTGATTGGTAATAACCTTGCCAACTCACAAACCGTCGGATTCAAATCGTCAGATGTGATTTTCGGAACTCAGTTTCTGCAGACACTTTCATTGGGTGCAGGGCCATCAGCCAACAGTGGTGGTATCAACCCCAGGCAGATCGGATTGGGTGTGCAGGTGGCTGAGATTGCTGCCAATCACAACCAGGGTACGATTGAAATCAGCAGCAGCTCTTCGGACTTGGCAATTCAGGGTGACGGTTTTTTCATCGTTGAAGGTGGTGAGGGCGAGCGTCTTTACACTCGAAACGGTATCTTCAAGCTGAACAGCGATGCCGAGTTGGTCAGTGTGACTGGTCAGCGTTTGCTGGGATACGGCGTCGACGAGCAGTTCCGATTGCAAAAAACCGAATTGGTTCCACTTTCAGTGCCTCTGGGAAGTGAGAGTGTTGCCAAGGCAACCGAGAATGTGACTTTTGAGGGCACACTGACACCTGAGGGAGATCTTGCCACAGTTTCGCAGGTGATCCAATCAAGTCGGTTGGGTGATTCGAAGGTTCCGCGCCCCGATGCAACGAGTGTGGGGATCAGTGCGGCTCCTTTGTCAGATGCAGGTGCTGTTGTGGTGAACAATGGCGGTGTGGGTACTTTGACCGCAGGTACCTATCAGTACAAATTTGCATTGGTTGACGCGACTGGGGCCGAAGCAACGCCAAGTGTTTCTATCAGTTCAACGGTCGGAGCTGGTGGTCGCATCGATCTGAGTAATCTTCCAGTGGAAGGCACAGGGAGTTATCCGACCGTCAATATCTATCGCACGGGCCCAGATGGCACTGATTTCTTCCTGCTTGGGTCGGCAGCCGCGGGTGGCACGTTTAATGATGATGGTTCAACGCCATTGTCGGCTACACCTTTGGACGATACGACCCTGACAGGTAACTATTCCTACATGGTCACGTACTATCGCAGTGGTGAAGTTGAAAGTCGTCCGAGTGAATTGATCGGACCGCAGAACGTCGTCAATGGTCGAGTCTCCTTGACGAATTTGCCAGTCCCGCCAGTCCCTGGACCTGAGAGTGGTTTTCCTGCCTACGATGAAATTCGGATCTACCGGAACTTGGCCGGTGACCAAAACAACTATTATCTTGTTGACACCGTTGCTCCTGGGTCGGATTACACCGACTCAAAGTCAGATGAAGAAATTGCAGATTTGACGGTGGCTGGAAATCAACTGGTGGATCTCGACGGCCCAACGATTACCAGTAACACATTGTTGACAGATGTTCTGAAAAGGGATGGTTTGACCTACCAAAGTGCCTTCGAAATAGGGACGCTGAGCTACAGTGGGCGGAAAGGTGGCCGTGCGTTAGGCACCAAGCAACTTGAAATAGTCGAAACGACAACGGTTCAGGATTTTGTGGACTTCCTTGAGTCAGCTTCCGGACTTCAAAGTTTGCTTATCGACTCGCAAAATCCAATTCTCGCTTCTGAAAACAATATTCCGGGTGAATCCGGTGAGTTGGTGCCTGGTGGTTACATTCAGGATGGAACCATCCGTTTTGTAAGCAACACGGGGGAGCTGAATGCTCTGGAAATTGATCTCTCAGCATTCAGAGTAGAAAATGCTCTTGGCGATGTGATAACGCCTAACCTTGCCTTCGGAACTCTTCAGGAAGCAAAAGGCCAGAGTGCCGTAAGTGATTTCATTGTTTATGACTCGCTTGGGGTTCCGTTGAACGTACGTGTGACAGCAACATTAGAAGGACGTACTAACGAGCAGACCATTTATCGTTGGTACGCTGACAGCCCGGAAAACCAACCAATCTCCGGAACGGACATTGCAGTAGGAACTGGTTTGTTACGTTTTGATGGAAACGGAAACTTCGTTTCAGCGACCAACGATAGCATCGCAATTGATCGTGTTGGTGTACCCAGTGTCAATCCACTCCAATTTGATCTCGACTTCAGTCAAGTATCGGGCTTGGCAACACAGGAGGCCAGCCTTGCTGCGACGCGTCAGGATGGTAGTCCTCCGGGCGTTCTGACAAGTTTTGTCGTTGGCGAAGATGGGACTTTGCGAGGTGTGTTTGGAAACGGTGTGACACGCGATCTTGGGCAATTGCAATTGGCCCGATTTGCCAACCCAGTGGGTCTGGAATCTCGTGGTCTGAATGTGTTCGCCAAGGGCGTCAATACTGGCTTGCCAGTTCAGGGTGCTCCTGGTGAAAACGGTATCGGTGGTGTCATCGGTGGTGCTCTGGAGTTGAGCAACACCGACATTGGAAAAGACCTTGTTGAACTGGTGATGGCCAGTACACAGTATCGAGGGAACAGCCGGGTGATCACGACCAGTCAGCAGTTGCTTGATGAATTATTGAATCTGCGACGATAGTAAATGGTCGCAAAATGGTGTTCTGCGAGTCGGTCATGCTGCTCTTCTCCTGCTTGTTGCACTGACGGGTTTGGCATGATCAGTCGCCTTTTTTTCGCCGCCTGACTACAGGTACCCTAGATTGTGCAGCCTAAATCCGCACAATCTGGGCTGATTGGATCACAGCTTGTGATTGTTCCTTGCCTTTGCATTTTGGCAGCGAATCCAATTTCAGAGGTCGGCTGCGTTCCATGCTTTCCAAGGTTATCCCCAACCAACGGTAGAACTTTCCGATGGCAAAAGCTCCCAAGAATGCGATCAGTCCCTCCCGTGCTGAGGACTACCCTGAATGGTACCAGCAGGTGATCCGCGCCTCTGACTTGGCCGAAAACAGTCCGGTCCGAGGCTGTATGGTGATCAAGCCGTGGGGTTATCGATTGTGGGAGAATATGCAGCGGGCGTTGGATGACATGTTCAAGGCGACAGGGCACCAGAATGCTTATTTCCCCTTGTTCATCCCCATGAGCTTTCTTGAGAAGGAAGCTGAGCACGTCGAGGGGTTTGCCAAGGAATGTGCGGTCGTAACCCACCATCGCCTCGAGCCAGACCCCGACGGTGGCTTGCGGCCTGCCGGTAAGCTTGAGGAACCACTGATCGTACGTCCAACCAGCGAAACGATCATTGGGGCAACCTATGCCAAGTGGGTCCAGAGTCATCGCGATCTACCCATTCTGATCAATCAATGGGCGAATGTTGTGCGCTGGGAGATGCGCACGAGAATGTTTTTGCGTACAGCAGAGTTCTTGTGGCAGGAAGGTCACACAGTGCATGCCACCAGTCAGGAGGCAATCGCCGAAACGGAACAGATGATCGATGTCTATGCAGATTTTGCAGAGAATTGGATGGCAATGCCCGTAATCATCGGTAGCAAGACCGCTGATGAGAGATTCCCCGGTGCGGTTGAAACGCTCTCCATCGAGGCAATGATGCAGGACCGCAAAGCACTGCAGGCTGGGACGAGCCACTTCCTTGGGCAGAATTTTTCGAAAGCGCAGAACATTGAATTTCAGGCTGAGAGCGGAGAGCGGGAATTCGCATGGACCACAAGTTGGGGCGTCTCAACGCGACTCGTGGGTGCTCTGATCATGAGCCACAGTGATGACGATGGTTTAGTCGTTCCACCTCGCCTGGCCCCCGCGCAAGTAGTGATTCTTCCAATTTACCGAGATGATTCGCAGCGTGCTGGCGTGCTAGAGTACGTTGAAAAAGTCAAGCAAGAACTTTCCGCTCAGCATTATGCGGGCAGTCCGATCCGAGTCGAAATTGATGATCGAGATATTCGTGGCGGCGAAAAGAAATGGCACCATGTGAAGCGAGGGGTACCGATTCGTCTTGAGATCGGCCCCAAGGACATTGAAAAGGATGCTGTGTTCCTCGGGCGAAGAGACCAGCCCAAAAGCGTTCCCATGGGGCGTGGCGAACTGATTGCTGGAATTAGTTCTTTACTTGCAGAGATGCAACAAGGGTTATTTGATGCAGCGGCAAAACTGCGAGCCGATAATACTCAGGTGATCACCAACGAATCTGACTTTCGTGATTTCTTCACACCATCCAATGAACACGATATCCATGGTGGCTTTGCCCATTGTCACTTCTCATCAGAGGATGAGCTTCAGCCCTTGCTCAAGGAACTGAAAGTAACGATCCGTTGTGTTCCAAGGGATGGAAATGACAAGCCGGGTACCTGCTTCTTCACAGGCAAACCTGCTGAAAAGATTGCGGTCTTTGCCAAGGCGTATTAAGAGACCTTGATTGGGATTTAGCTCAACTCAGGCAGCGCCCTGCAACCACCAAGGTGGATGAAAGTGACTCGAGGTAATGCTGGCTCGGTAGATCACGCCGAACGCTGGTAGATTGCGGTTAACAGGGATTCAGTATCTTTGAATTTCTTGCCGCCGGCCATCGTTTCATCGATCAGTTTACGGGCATCCGCTTCACTGTGTCCCAAGGTGATCAACGCATCAAACGTCTCACTGATCACCGCTGATGCGGCAGTGCCTTTGCTTGCGTTGTCACTGGTGACAGCCTGTCTTTCGACCATCAGGGCAAAACGCGGCATTTTACGGCGCAATTTTGCGATCACACGCTCGCTTGTTGCCGGTCCGACCCCCGGTAATGCCGACAATCCTTTTGCGTCCTGTTCTTCGATAAGGACGGCGAGCTCTTTGACGGGCCGCACCATCGCACGAAGTGCTTTCTTGACTCCAACGCCGTCGACACTGCAGAACAAATCAAAGAACTGGCGTTCGGGCTCTGTCATGAAACCAATGAGGCGTGGCGTCATACGACCGCCTTGCGCATTTCCCTCAATGTAGTCGAGTGTATGAAGACGCGTTTTCTGGCCGATACTGTTTTGCAGCATGCGGCGGGTGTAGTCGGCTACCAGTACCTCATATTCGAAGGGGGCGGCTTCGATGGTGACAGCAGTTTCACTGACGCGAACCAGTGTTCCGGCGATGGTAACGATCAACTGTGTATGCTCCGAGGCTGAGGAAATTCTGATTCGATGGCAAGGAGGATGGCCTGACAGATTCTTCCTGTGCGGACCAAAAAGATGCAGGATTAGGCAGTTGGGGTCAAGGCGAGCGTCTTAGTGCCAAGGTGATTCAAGCAGAAAGATGGGCAAAATCAGGCCAGCGAGTGGGAAATCAGAGATCAGGAAGATTTGCTGAGTGCTTCCATGGATGTTCCGGCTCCGAGGTGATAACCACACAACGCGATCGCGAGGGCATCGGCCACGTCTGCGGGTTCCGGAAGGGTCGCCAGCCCCAGCTGGATTTTGACAGCTAACTGAATCTGGTGTTTCGGGGCGTGACCATTTCCTGTCATGACTTTTTTGACACGAGTGGGTTCAAAGTGAAGCACCTTGATGTTGGACTGCGCTGCTGCAAGGCAGATAACGCCCCGTGCATGTCCCATCAGGATTGCAGTTCGCGGACGTTCGTAGTGGGAGAACAGTTGTTCCAACGCCAGTATGTCGGGTTCGTGTGCTTCAATGACCTCGCGTAGGCCGCTGTGAATTTCACGGAGCCTTGCTTCAATGCTGTCTGCGGGTTTGCTGCGTATGATGCCTGCTTCGATTAATTTTATTTTACCCGAAGCCGGCATCGAACCATGAGCCGCTCTGACTTCAATTACACCGTAACCGGTTGTGTTCAAGCCAGGATCTATTCCCAAAAGTCGGCGTGTGACAGAACCAGACGTCACGAGCTGCGTTCCCAGCTTGTGCCTTCTTTCTTGTCCAGTAACGCTACGCCCAAGTCCGTCAAGCGATCGCGTATGGCATCACCTGTTGCATAGTCCTTGCGTTCTCGAGCCTCTTTGCGCAGGTCGATCAACAGGTTGACGACGCCATCGAGTAACTCAGTGTCTGCTTCGTCTCCACCACTTCCCCCCATTACCGGTTTCAGGAAAATTCCCAGGACGCTGGTAAGCTCGCGGATTACAGCGGCTGCTTTCACCAACGACACAACAGCAGGTGAATCGAGATCAGCAGCTGGACCTAATCCATGTTGATCAATATGCCGGTTTAATGCGCGAAGCGAATCGAACAGGACACTGATGGCAGCACCAGTATTGAAATCATCATCCATCGAGGAAAGGAACTTCTCTCTTGCGGCGTGCATTTCCTTGAGCAGATCATCATTTCCAGGGTCAAATTCGCCTTGAGTCCGGCAACTACCCAATGGAAGGTCATAGAAATACTGCCCCGGGTGCTGGGAACTCTCCTGAAGTGAAGTTATCTCGTTGAAGCGATCAAAGAAGCGATAGAAAGCTTCCAGAGATGTGCCGGCTTCCTGCAAGCCATCCTCGTTGTAGACAATGGTGGACCGGTAATGGGTTCTCAAAAGGAAGAAGCGGATTCTTTCACCGGTGTGCCTACGAATGACTGTAGATAGTCCACCATCGCCTTTGCTGCGGCTGATCTTGCCAGCTGACGCCTCTTCCGCTGATTCCTCACGGTCGCTCTTGCCGCCAACTTTGCCTTTTTCGCCGGCTCGCATCAGGCCATTGTGCATCCAATATTTAACCATCGGAGCATCGTGGCAGCACCCGCTTTGTGCGAGCTCGTTCTCGTGATGGGGAAACATCAGGTCAAGTCCCCCACCATGAATATCGAATGTGTTCCCGAGTATTTCATGGCTCATGGCGGAGCACTCGATGTGCCACCCTGGCCGACCGGGCCCCCACGGGCTATCCCACGCGATCGAGTCATCCTTTGCGCTTTTCCAAAGCGCGAAATCTCCGGGTGAGCGTTTTTTGGCAGCCGCTTCGCCTCCCTCGCCTTGCTGGGACTCCATGCTGCGATTGGATAGCTGCCCGTAATTGCTGTCTTTGGCGACATCAAAGAAAACATCACCATCGACCGCGTAGGCATAGTCCTTATCTTCTAATGCCTTGATGAAGGCAATGATTTGTGGCATGTGATCGGTTGCACGTGGCAGGTAGTCGATCTGGTTGACGCCCAGTTCACGCAGATTTGATAAATAATCTGCCGTCATCTCGCAGGCAATCTGGCTCATGGGAATCTCGCGTTCCCGGCTCTTGGCGATCAGCTTGTCATCAACGTCCGTAATGTTCACCACCCACGTTACGTCATATCCACTGTAGCGCAGGTAACGCTTAATGGTGTCGAAGATCACGGGACCAACCATGTGCCCAATATGGGACTCCGCATAAACGGTAGGACCACAAAGATAGATGCCGACCTTTGGTGGATGAAGAGGTTCGAATGGTTCCTTGGTCTTGCTAAGCGTGTTGTACACGCGGATTGTCGGCTTGTTTGTCGACGCGTCAGAGTCGTTTTGGCTTGCAGTCGCGGTGCTCATCTTTGTCGTCTGATAGAGAGTGGATCGCAGGTAGGAATTCTTTGAGTTCAGGCGGGAAGCTGACCATGAAGATGCAAGCAATTCGTCACATCGACATCAGATGATCAGCGGTGCTGCCCGTGAAGATGGGGATTATAGGGGTTGAACGTATTCATGCAGAGGGCGATTTTCGACACGCCAGAGCAAGTGGGATCATTGTTTCAGACCTGCTTGCTCCAGACCCACTTGATTGCATCGCAGACGATCGATCTATCGCGGGTGACGCCAAGACAATGAAAGCAAATACTTACCGAACTGCGAATCCGGCTGAATCCCGCCAATCTACGCCTCCAAGTCAGGTTTGACTCACGTCTTGTAGACCAGTACGACCACTCTGGCAGCGATGGCCTCTCCATGACCAATGGGTCCAGTCCCTTCCCCTGTTTTGGCTTTGATTCCAATGTGAGTCGTTGGGGTTCCTGTGATATCTGAAATCGCTGCTTTCATGGCGTCAATGTGTACGGCCATCTTCGGCCGTTCTGCGAGGATCACGCAATCCATATTGGCGATTTCCATGCCATGGTCCCTCAAACGTCGGATTGCTTCATGCAAAAACTCGGCACTATCGCGATTCAGGTTTTCATCAGCATTATCCGGGAACAGTCGTCCAATATCTTGCTCAGCGATCGAACCGAGAATGGCATCGGTAACCGCGTGCAGTAGCACATCGGCATCGCTGTGACCAATGCAGTGCACTTGGCAATCTATGTCGATTCCTCCAAGGCGAAGTGGCCCTCCGTTTCCAAGTCGGTGGGTGTCGTATCCAAGTCCCACGCGGATCGGCGGAATGGGTGCTGTCATGGGAATTCTTTCGTCCTATTGAAATCTGAATCTGATCTGTGTCGTGAATGCCTGGTCGTTTTCACATTCCACGGTTCATCCTGGCCCCGTTTCAGTACCAGCCAAGTTCCTGCACGGGGGCAATTTCCATTTAAGCACGAAGGTTGCGTCGTGAATCAAACGGTTTTGTTATCTCTTCAAGCGTTCTCGTGAACCAGGGGCAGTCCTTCCTGTTTCCCCCATGGACAGAAGTCGCAGAATGCAGCCTCGTGACGCACGCCATGTTAGGGTCTGTATTTTGATCCCGGCTTTGAACCTGCTGCCGTGTACCTACAATAACCGACTTTCACACCTCTGCGAGCCACATAGCCCATGCCAATTATCGAAGTACGACAGTTGGCCAAGTCTTATCGCGTTTACAACAAACGCGAGGGGTTGGCAGACAGTGTTCGGGGCTTGTTTCGTCGCGAATACAGGGAAGTTAAAGCGGTTCAGGGAATCGACTTGGACGTTGAACAAGGCGAATTTGTCGCATTTCTCGGTCCAAATGGTGCTGGGAAAACGACCACGCTGAAATTGCTTAGCGGTGTAATCAATCCGACAAGCGGGTCCGCCAGCGTGATGGGATTCACGCCTTGGGAAAGAAAAAACGAGTATCGCCGCCGGTTCGCACTGGTGATGGGGCAGAAAAACCAGTTGTGGTGGGATTTGCCAGCTCAGGAGTCATACCGGCTTCATCAGCAGATTTACGGCGTCCCGGTCGAAGAGTTTGATAGCACGCTTGCTGAACTGACGGATCTGCTCGATGTGGGGGGGCTTCTGAGTCGACCTGTCCGTGAGCTGTCCCTGGGCGAGCGGATGAAAATGGAGCTGATTGCCGCCTTGCTTCATCGACCGGAAGTCCTTTTTCTCGATGAGCCAACGATTGGATTGGATGTCATCGCGCAACACAATATTCAACAGTTCCTGAAGTACTATCAGGAAAAACGTAAGATTACGATTCTGTTGACCAGTCACTACATGAAGGATATCGCTGCCCTCTGCAAGCGTGTTGTGATCATAGCTGGTGGGCGGATCGAGTATGACGGTTCATTGTCGGGAGTGATCGATAATTTTTCCGGTCACAAAGTCATGACATTGCAATTTGCAGATGGGCATCAGCCTGATCTTTCGCGACTTGGTGAGGTCCTCGATGAAACGTGGCCCAAGGTTCGTCTGCGTGTTGATCGGCGTGATGTGCCGCGAGTGCTTTCTGAAGTACTTCGTGACAATCCAATCGAAGATGTGGCAGTCGAAGATGTGCCGCTTGAAGAGGTCATCGCTGAACTCTTCCGAGGGTCATCCCAGAAATCTGCCTCGGAAGAATTGTAGTTCCGGTTAGGTACAGAAGTGCTTTGTGGGTGTCCGTCCGTGTTGCCGTTTTTTCCCACACGCGGGCGAATGCAGTGCAGGCTCAACGCGGTTTTGACCGCAGCACGAAGTGTGACCAAAAAGACACATTCTTTCCCCTCGTACCTGCGCCATGATAGATATTGATACACTGACACAACTGCATGTAGTCAAGCTGCATTCAGTGGTAACTGTACAAGGTTTTCCACAGTGATCCTGTTGTTGGCCGTCTGGACCAACTGGCCTTCTTGCGTTCTGCTGAAGGAGGTGTTTTTTTCTCACTCCGTCTGATGTTCAGCAGCATGCCACTTGTTTCTATCGACGATCTTTCCATTGGGTTTCGTGGTCCTTCACTTCTGGATGGCGTTTCTGCGACCATTGAAGCAGGTCAGCGTATTGGTTTGCTGGGTCGTAATGGAGCTGGAAAGACAACACTGATGAGATTATTGGATGGGAAAATGCAGCCGGATTCCGGCGTCATCCATGTCAACCCTGGAGCGAAAATTGCCCGCCTGACTCAGGATGTGCCAAGTGATCTTGAGGGCACGGTACACGAGGTTGTAATGGCCGGCCAAGCCAATCTCGATGATCCAGAGTTGCAATGGCAAATCCAGCATGCCGTGGACTCTACCCTGTCTCGAATGCAGTTGGACCCGGACACCAAAGTTCAGACGCTATCCAGCGGGATGAAACGCAGGGTTCTGTTGGCGAGGGCCATTGCTTCAGAGCCCGATATCCTGCTACTCGATGAACCGACCAACCACCTCGATATCGCCTCCATTCTCTGGTTGGAAAATTTTCTGTCTCGGTGGAGGAATACATTGATTTTTGTGACACACGATCGATCGTTCCTGCAAAACCTGGCGACGAGAATTTGGGAAATTGATCGGGGGCGACTGTTTGACTGGTCTTGTGACTATTCCACATTCCTGAAGAGAAAAGAGGCAGCCATTGCAGCGGAGGAAAAGCAGAATGCCCTGTTCGACAAGCGGCTAGCCGAAGAAGAGGTCTGGATTCGCCAAGGGATCAAAGCGCGGCGTACAAGGAATGAAGGGCGTGTTCGGGCACTGAAGGCGATGCGATTGGAAAGATCCGAACGCAGGCAGGGTGAGGGTAAGGCAAAGATGAGATTGCAGGAGGCAGAACGTACCGGAATGCTGGTTACTGATGTCAAAGAGATCTCATTCGGATATGGAGAACATAAAATCCTTGAAGACTTCAGCACCATGCTGATGCGTGGTGACAAAGTCGGGATCATCGGACCCAATGGTGCAGGAAAGACAACCTTACTCAAGTTGCTGCTGGGGCAACTCGAACCACACGAAGGGCGCGTGCGGATGGGCACAAACTTGCAGATTGCCTACTTCGATCAATTGCGTGATACGCTAGATCCCGACAAGACGGTTGTAGAGAACGTTGGTGATGGAAGCGATAAAATCCAGATTGGTGACAAGACAAAACACATCATGGGTTACCTGCAGGACTTTCTCTTTACTCCGGAAAGAGCACGTACTGAGGTCAGGTTTCTTTCTGGGGGGGAGAGAAACAGAGCCTTGCTGGCGCGACTGATGACAAAGCCTGCGAACGTGATTGTTCTTGATGAGCCTACCAATGATCTGGACAGTGAAACGCTGGAACTTCTCGAGGAGCAATTGACCGATTTTCAGGGAACATTGCTCATGGTTAGCCACGACCGTACTTTTCTCAACAACGTAGTAACCAGCACCATCGTCTTCGAAGAGGGAGGCGTGCATGAATATGCGGGAGGCTACGACGAGTGGAGGGCTGCCGTTGCCAGAAAAGCTGCGGATAAGCCAGAGGCAGCAAAAACTGACTCAAAAAAAACAAAGAATGAGAAAACAAAGGCACCACCAGCGGAAACAAAAAAACTCTCCTATAACGAGCAACGTGAACTCGAGCAGCTGCCGGGAAAAATTGAGGAACTGGAAGTCGCGATTGCGGCACTTCATGAGGCCATGGCGGCAACGGATTATTACCAAAAACCGGCCGAGACGATTACTGCGGAAGCCGCTCAACTGAAGCAGTTAGAGAGTGAACTGGCTGAAGCTTATGCACGCTGGGAAATACTTGAGTCATGATCGAGCAGGGGCGAGCATTGGGTTGCTCGAAAGCAATGGCATGCAACCTTGGGAACTCGCGGTGATCTGTCCGCGGTCAGGCGACCGTTGTCAAGATTCAAGCCGTTTTTCCGCTGCCAAAACAATCTCGCTCTAGACTGCCAGCCCGCTGGGTAGTGCGAAAAAAACGGCAGAATGGGCCGTTCAAAACCGGGGACCGAGTGTCTCGAGGCAAAAACGGGCTTCAGGGTAAATCTCTGTTAAATGAATCTCTGTTAAACTGGAGGGAAGGAATTCGGTTCCCCCCACCGGACGCACTCTGTGTTGACGCTCTGCCGCTGACGCACCCGGATCGCTGCAGTAAGCAGTCCCCCGGTTTCGCAAGCACAGATTTCGAACGCGCAGATCCCTTTTTTGAGCCACAAAAATCGAAGCTCTTTCGCTCCTCTGTTTTGATGCAACGCAGAACGATGAAACTGTTCCTTCAGTGTTATTACACCAGCACACGACTGACTGCTCTCGTGGTCACATTGCTAATGATCACAGGAGCGACCAGTGTGGTGGCTAAAGACGTGGATTTCAACACGCAGATCCGACCCTTGCTTTCGAATAATTGTTTGACTTGTCATGGACCGGATGAAGAAGAGCGTGCAGCCGGCTTGCGACTCGATACCGAGACAGGCTCGAGGGTTGATTTAGGGGGATATGCCGCGATTGTTCCTGGGGATCCTGATGCCAGCGAGTTGATTCACCGGTTAACCACTGATGATGAAGAACTGAAGATGCCGCCTGAAGGCAAAGGCAGGCGGTTGGAACCGGAAGAGGTTGACCTTGTGCGGCGTTGGATTGCCGAGGGTGGAAGCTATGACACGCACTGGGCGTATACAAAGCCAACCCGCCCTGCCCTGCCCTCGGTGCAGTTGAAAAAGTGGCCGCACAATCCCGTCGACTACTTTGTTCTTGCTGAACTGGAATCGCGTGGACTCAAGCCTTCACCCGAAGCAGATCGGTGGACACTGGCGCGACGTGTCTCGCTGGACCTAGTCGGATTGCCACCCACGTGGGAAGAAGCGAAGGCATTTGTGCAGGATGATTCGGATGACGCATACGAGCAATATGTTCAAGCATTGATGCAAAAACCAGCGTTTGGGGAACGCTGGGCTAGAGTGTGGCTTGACCTTGCTCGCTACGCTGACTCCGCGGGCTACGCTGATGATCCCCCCCGAACCATTTGGGCTTTCCGCGACTACGTGATTAAGTCGCTCAATGACAATAAGCCTTTCGATCAATTTACGATTGAGCAGATTGCAGGCGATCTACTGCAAAATCCAACACAGGAACAATTGGTTGCCACAGCCTTCCATCGCAACACTTTGACAAATAACGAGGGTGGAACCAATGATGAAGAGTTTCGCAATGTTGCGATCGTTGATCGGGTAAATACGACGATGGCGGTGTGGATGGGAACCACAATCGCGTGCGCCCAGTGTCATACTCACAAATATGACCCCATTACACAGGAAGAATACTTCAAACTGTTTTCGTTTTTTAACAGCACTCAGGACGCAGATCGTCGCAACGAAAGCCCGATCATCAGTGTTTGGACCGATGAGCAGAAAACGGAAAAACAGACACTTACAGAAAAAATAACTTCGTTGCAAAGAACGATTGACACCAACACACCTGCATTGCATGGAGCAGAAATTGAATGGTTGTCTGGTCTGAATACTGACGCAACGTGGACGGCTCTAGAACCCTCTACTCTATCAGCAAATGGACGCAAGCTGTCTGTACAGGATGGATGGGTTGTGGCTCAGGGAGAAAAGCCGGCTACCGATCAATATCAATTGACTTTTCCAGTCGAGAATAATGATCTCGTGGGACTCCGTCTGGAGATTCCAGCCGAGCAGACGGACAACTTTGTCTTGTCCAGTGTCAAGGCGATGCTGAAGAATAAGTCCAAATCTGCGATCGATGCGCAGTTCATTCGAGTGGATTTGCCGGGCGCGGGGAAAATGATTCACTTGGCTGAGCTTCAAGCATTTGTTGAGGGAGAGAACGCAGCGCTGAAAGGAAAAGTTACAGCGAGTTCGGAGGACTTTGGTGGAAAGAATGAATTTGTAAATGACGGCAATACCGATGGTAATTTCAATAGCCGTTCGGTGAGTCACACGAAAATAGAGCAGGATCCGTGGATCGAGATTGACTTGGGAGAGGAAAAGCCGATCGATCGTGTGGTGCTTTGGAATCGTACGGACGGGGCTCCAGCAATCCAGCAACGGTTGAAGGGCTATCGGGTTTCTCTGCTTAACGGTAATCGTGATGTCGTTTGGGAAGAGGAGCCCATGGGGGTCCCATCGCCCAGCGCGGAATTCAACACTGGTGGCCCATCAAGACTGCCTTTGGCTGTTGCTTTTGCTGATCA
This sequence comes from Planctomycetota bacterium, assembly GCA_029977825.1. Classification (GTDB taxonomy): domain Bacteria; phylum Planctomycetota; class Planctomycetia; order Pirellulales; family Pirellulaceae; genus Rubripirellula. The sequence goes on from JAPOKD010000038.1 coordinate 15,429, forward strand.
TGAACAAAAGGGTTTTCCTGCGGCAGCAGTTCTGGAGGACGATGAAAATGGGTGGGCAATTGCCCCACAGCAGGGACGTCCTCACACGCTTACCCTTTTGCCCAGTCAAGCAATCTCGTTGGAAGATGTTGAGTTGATCGTGACAATCGAGCAGGCATCCGCTCATCCGAAGCATCTGCTGGATAAGTTTCGTGTTTTGATGAGTTCAGATAAAGGTCTTGCAAACATTGCTGCCGTTCCGTTGGAAATTTTGAATCTCGTCCGGCGATGGCAGGAAAAACAGAAACTCAGTGATGACGAGTTGCAGACATTGTCCAGTTACCACCGTAGTATCACACCCTTGCTGAAGACTCAACGAGATGCCTTGAGTAAAGCAAAAGCAAGTCTGGAATCCATCAAACCCGCGACAACAGTTCCAGTGATGGCCGAATTGGCAGATTCAGCAAAACGCGAAACACGCGTTCAGATCCGTGGCAATTATCAAAATACCGGCGCGGTTGTCGAAGAGGGTATCCCAGAGGTGTTTCATAAGTTGCCCAAGGGTGTCAAAGCGGACCGTTTGGCTTTAGCGAAGTGGCTCGTTGATGGTGAGAATCCCCTCACTGCACGCGTGATTGCAAATCGCCACTGGGAAGAAATTTTTGGTGTGGGAATTGTCCAGACCAGTGAGGAGTTTGGTTCACAGGGCGACTTGCCATCCCATCCAGATTTACTCGATTGGCTGGCGGTTGAGTTGCGGGATTCAGGGTGGGATTTGAAGTATCTTTTGACCGTTCTGGTCACTTCAGCAACGTACCGTCAGAGTTCCCTGTCCAGTGAGGAGTTGAGGCTGGCTGATCCGGCAAACCGGTTTTACGCGAGAGGCCCAAGGTTTCGAATTTCAGCGGAAATGGTTCGCGATCAGGCATTGTTTGTCAGTAAGCTGTTGAGCGACCGGATGTATGGACCACCGGTGAAACCGCCACAACCATCTCTGGGGTTGAAAGCAGCTTTTGGTTCAGCGACGGACTGGCAGGCAAGTAGCGGAGAGGATCGTTATCGACGCGGAATCTATACTTCGTGGCGGCGTTCCAGTCCCTATCCCTCCATGGCTCAATTCGACGCACCGAACCGCGAAGTCTGCACCGTGAGGCGAATTCGTACGAACACTCCACTGCAGGCTTTAGTGACTCTAAACGATCCTGTTTACGTGGAGGCCGCTCAGGCGCTGGCAAGATCAATGATCGCACAAAGTGCGGATCCTGCAGGAAGAATACAATATGCTTTCCGGCATTGTCTGCTCCGCGAACCGTCCGAAGCGGAAGTGAAACGAATCACCGAATTGTCCCGTGTTGTGGCAAGAAAATTTGTAGGACAGCCACAGCAGGCAACGCAAATGGCAACCGTGCCACTTGGGCCCCTTCCGGAGGGTGGCAATGTCGTGGATTTCGCGACATGGACAGTTGTGGGCAACGTGATTTTGAATCTCGATGAAATGTTTATGAAACGTTAGTGATGCCTCTGGCCCCTGTTTCCGATTCCCGAAACCTATTCGATAACTGTCATGAAACGATTCCTCGAGCATCTTCAGCAACAGACTCGTAGACACTTTTTTCAACAGTCCGCAGCAGGACTTGGTGGTATCGCCTTGAATAGCTTGTTAGCTGGCGAAGGTAGCGGCTCTGAAAGGTCTGCTGCCAACCCACTGGCGCCGCAGCAGCCACATTTTCCAGCGAAGGCGAAGCGTGTCATTTATCTTCACATGACCGGATCGCCGCCAAACCTTGATCTATTCGATCGCAAGCCTGAGTTGGTAAAACGAAACGCTGAGGACTGTCCTGA
>JAPOKD010000257.1 GCA_029977825.1 Planctomycetota bacterium
GATTTCATGAAGACGATTGCCAAGCAGACGCTTGGTGTGTCCTTCGCTGGATCTGTTGCATCACAAAGTCTGTTTGGTGAAGTGCAAGCCGCTCCGGTCGTTGGAAAGGCAAAGCACATCATCTATCTGTTCATGGACGGTGCGATGACGCATCTGGATACCTTTGATCCAAAGGTGGGTGTGGAGGAAGCTGGAGAAACCAAGCCAATTCAGACTCGTGTGCCTGGCATCCAGTTTGGCGATCGATTTCCCAAACTTTCCTATCTGGCTGGCGCCATCGCTGTAGTGCGTTCTCTGAGCACAGAAACCGGGGCTCACGACAAAGGAAAGTACCTCATGCGTACTTCTTACAAACAACTCAACAGCATCCAGCATCCCGGGATGGGAGCTTGGATGGTTTCAGAGGCTGGACGGCTCAATAAGGAGTTGCCAGGGAATTACGTGATCGGTGGTAGTAATCGGCATCCGGGCGCTGGATTCCTGCCACCTTCCTTATCGCCCGTCCCGATTGCCAATGCTTCGGCGGGTCTGCAGAACACAACATTGCCAAAGTACTTGACCCCTGAGTTTTTCAATCGGCGTTTGAGCCTGGCAAGCAAGTTCGACCAGAATTTCCAGAGTCAGCGGAAGAATTCCCGTGTCGAAGCTTACAACCAATTGTATGGTGAGGCTCGAAGATTGATCGGGAGCGAACACCTGAAGGTGTTCAATATCAAAGATGAACCAAAGCCAATTCAGGAGGCGTATGGCAGCAATCAGCTTGGGCAGGCCTGCCTGCTCGCACGGCGATTGGTTCAGAGTGGCGCACGGTTCATCGAGGTCAGTTATGGCGGTTGGGATATGCATCAGGACCTGTATACAAAACTCGATGAGCGTGCAGCCCATGTTGATAATGCCGTTGGCAACCTGCTGCGAGATCTCCATAGCAAAGGGTTGTTGGATGAAACGCTGGTTGTTCTTACAACCGAGTTCGGACGCAAACCCAAGATGAACGTCAATGGTGGGCGTGATCATCATCCGGGGGCCTTCTGCAGTCTGCTCATGGGAGCGGGTATTAAAGGGGGGCAGGTTTACGGCGAATCAGATAAACAGGGTTTCTCGGTTGCAAAAGACCACGTCTCTGTATCGGAATTCAATAAGACAATTGCGGCGGCAGCCGGACTGCCACTCGAAGAAGAGCGGTATGCGCCCAATGGCCGTCCCTTCAAAATTGGCGGTGATGGCGATCCAATTAAGGCGTTGCTGGCGTAGCTGCTGCTTTTGGGGGTTCGGTAGAGGGTACCGTTACGGTCTCAACTGAATGCTCATCGTTGGCTAGCGATCGAAACACGCGTTTCAGGAATGGACGCGGGTCGAATGGACGTTGGTAACCCGACGCAAAGAGCGAGTGCGCGAGTTGAGGCAGATTTCAGTTGAGGCAGATTTCTTGATTCTTCTGCTTCCGGTGTGGCAAATGTGTTTCTCGATCTTTTTTCACACAGCTGTGTCTTTCGCGGGGGTACAGTCCGACTCGTGCCCACAGGTTGGTTGGCTGTCGTGACAAGCAGTCTGCATCTCTTGCCACTGCAACGCACATCGTGTTCATGCTTGCAGTACAGCATTTCCAGCAGATTTTGATTTCAAAAGGAAAACTCAAGCCGGGAATAGCTAGAATGGGGGCAACAAGGAATCCGGTTCATGTTTTCCTGTTGCCACTTTGTTTCCATGTTGAGTGGCCCCGCCGTTCCCTGATACCGGGTGTATCGTCCACTAGATTCTTCGAGCGTTTGAGTTGCGTGGAATCACATTGAGTAAGAGACCAAATGAGTTTGAGTAGCCGAAGTGTTTATTTGCTGACTTTATCGTGTTTTTTTCTCGTCGCGTTTGGATGTTTGTTGGTTCAAGCCATCGCCCAGGATGGGGCCAGTGGCGAGAGTGCATTGGTGTTGCCTGTACCCGATGCGGTTGCCAGTACCCCAGAAGAAATGAAGGCCTATTCAGATCCTCTTGAACATACGGACCTCGCGGTTGCCATGGTGCCGATTCCCGGTGGGAAGTTCATCATGGGAAGTGATGAGTCAGAAACGGATCGAAATGAGGATGAAGGGACACTGAGAGAGGTTCAGATCAGTCCATTCTGGATGGGGAAATTCGAAGTCACTTGGGATCAGTACGATGCATGGCGAGAAGATATTGATCAGCTGCGACGTAAACTGATGTCGATCAAGGCGGGGCCTCGAGACTTGGCTGTGGATGGTGTTTCCAAACCCACGGAAGAGTACACGGACATGAGCTTTGGCATGGGTAAAGGTGACTATCCGGCCATCTGTATGACACAGCATGCTGCCAGAGTTTTTTGTGAATGGCTTTCTGCCAAGACCGGACGGTACTATCGTCTGCCTACTGAGGCTGAGTGGGAATACGCGTGCCGCGCGGGTACAAGAACTGCCTATTCCTTTGGTGACAATCCAGCAGATTTGGATCAGTATGCCTGGTTCTTCGATAATACTGATGATGGTTATCAGCAGGTTGGAAAGAAGAAACCCAACCCGTGGGGATTGCACGACATGCACGGCAATGTTGCCGAGTGGGTTTTGGATCAGTATGCCGCTGACTACTACGGCCGGGGCGGTAATAAGGTTGATCCGCTTAATATCCCGTCGAAACTCTATCCACGAGTTGTCCGTGGTGGTGGTTGGGATGATGATCCAGAAATGCTCCGCTCAGCTGCCAGAAACGCGTCCAGTGATGAGTGGAAGGATCAGGATCCACAAGTTCCGCGTAGCATTTGGTATCATACGGATGCATTAAGTGTCGGTTTCCGGGTGGTGCGTCCTTTCAAGGAACCGTCTTCGGAAGAACGCAAAGCCAAGTGGGACAAAACTGCTCCTGTGCAGAAAGATCCCGAGGATTGAGCAGAGTCGTGGTGTTGCGTGACTCTGCGAACCTTTTGTTCCAAATATTTTATTCCTGCCTTTCGGTGCATTCCGAATATTGTTTCCTACCTTCATGTGAACAAAAATGAAACAAAATCAAACTCCATCAAGACGCCAGTTTCTTAAACAGACAGGTAGTGTTGCTGCGGCTACCACCTTGGTGACATCAGCTCCAAAGGTTCACGCTGCGGAAGACAATAAAATACGGGTGGTCTTGATTGGATGTGGGGGCCGCGGTACGGGAGCAGCATTGAACGCACTCTCGGTCCAGAATGGGCCGCATCTGGTTGGTCTGGTTGATGTGTTTGAAAAGAACTTGAACAGCACGTACGCCGCTTTGGCTGGGCACAATCAGGTTGGCTCACGCGTGGATGTTCCTGAAGAAAACAAGTTCATTGGCTTTGACGGCTACAAACAGGCAATGGATCTGTTGAAACCAGGTGATCTGGTAATCCTTGCGACTCCACCAGCATTTCGTTGGGTGCAATATACGTATGCCGTCGAAAAGGGCTTGAATGTATTCATGGAGAAACCTGTCACGGTCGACGCGCCTACGTCAGTCAGAATGTTGGAGCTGAATCGGGTTGCCAAGGAAAAAAATCTGAAGGTGGGCGTTGGTTTGATGTGCCGGCACTGCAAAGCGAGGCAGGAATTGTTCGATCGAATTCAAAATGGTGAGATTGGCGATCTGACGATGCTGCGGGCTTACCGTATGGCTGGTCCTACCGGCTCGGCGGCGGCCCCACCCAACGATGGAAAATACAGCGAGTTGCAATATCAGATCCGCAACTTTCACGGCTTCCTGTGGCTCAGCGGTGGTGCTGTCAGCGACTTTCTAATTCACAACATTGATGAATCATGTTGGATGAAAAATGAATGGCCCGTCAAAGTTATCGGTATGGGAGGCCGTCACTACCGTGGCGATAGTGTTGACCAGAATTTCGATACGTACTCGATGGAGTACACATTCGCTGATGGGACGAAGTTGTTTGTTGATGGTCGAACCATGCCCGGATGCAAGCGGGAATTTGCCAGTTTTGCGCACGGATCCAAAGGACTCGGTGTAATTTCCAGCGCCTCGCATACTCCGGCAAAGTGCAGGATTTATGATGGCCACAACATGGACAAAGCACGCTTGCAGTGGTCTTATCCCCAGCCTGAACTGAATCCTTACCAGTTGGAGTGGAACGACTTGATTGCAGCGATTCGTGAAGATACGCCCTACAACGAGGTTGAGCGGGGTGTGATGGCAAGCGCGGTCACGTCGATGGGGCGCATGGCGGCTCACACCGGGCAGGAAATTACTTTGGATCAGTTCCTCAAGCATGATCACGAGTTTGCCCCCGGTTTGGAGCAACTGACCCTTGATTCACCGGCGCCCTTGCAAGCCAATGAGGAGGGACGTTACAGCGTGCCGATGCCTGGCTTGGTCAAGAAGCGTGAATATCTGTAATGAGTTCTCGTGGTTGAGAGGCTGGATTCAGCCCATATCACAGGCGGGACGGTTGCCTCACGCGGTTGGCTAGGTTTGGTCAATCGCGTTGATCCGTGATCTGGCTTCTTCAGCCCAAGGGCTGTCAGGCGATAGTTGAAGAAACCGTCGCCAATGATGTTTGGATTCAACTTCACGTCCCGTGTCATCTAGAACACGTGCCAGGTTGTAGTGCACGTCGGCGTAGTCTTCATAGAGTGAGAGTGCTCCACGGAATGCAGCAATCGCTAAGTCAATTTGTCCTGTTTCGACAAGCACGCATCCCAAACTGGCACGTGCCTCGACGTAGTCAGGGTCGAGTTCAATGGCTGAATAGTAACGCTCGCGCGCTGCAATGACTTCATTGACGCGGTACAGCAATTCGCCAAGCTGGAAGTGGATGTCGGCACGAGGGCCATCGCGTGCCAGGATCGCATGGCAGCAGTCAATGGCGGTTTCCAGATCACCGTCATCTTCTGATTCATACGCTGCTGTCAGGAGTTCATCAGGTTCACTGCCATGTAACTGCAGAGTCGGGTTACTCTCTGACGACTCATTCCAAATTGAAAGGACAGTTGGAGTTTCTGAACCAGAATCCTGCGGCGTATCGCTGAGCTCATCTGAGATGCTCTCCAACGCGTCGAAGTCAAAACGCAGCTGACCACCGGGCTCCAGCAGGCCTTCCCCCTGTCGTAGCAGAATCTGCTTTCCCTCAACGAGGATTGAAAGTTGGTCGAGTGGGCGTTGAATGTCAGGCAGGACTTCCAGCAATTCAACCAGCCGTTGTTCGATCGCTTGGGGACTTGCGCCTGACGCGATCCACTGGGCCAGTCGACGGGCAGTCGCTACTTCCTGAAAGTCAAAGTAAGGCAGGTTATGGAGTGTTCGCACGGGGGTAATCAGCCCACGTCGGTGCCAACGCCGGATCACTCGCACAGACACCCCAAGAAGGTGTGCCAACATGGCCGGCGTGTGGTAACGTCGGATTGACTGTTCAATATCAACCAGTCCCAGGCGTTGCCACAGCTCGGTTTCGTGGAGGATCTCGACATCACCTGCTGCGGCCGCTATTCGTAAGCGTTCACCTAGAATTTGGTCCTGTGGTATGGGGGGCTCTTCCGCACCGATTACCACCCAGTCAATGGGTTCGGTCACCGCATCGACAACGATTGCCTCGTAGGAACGCAAGACGTTAGCGGCTTCGCGCTGATTCATACCGCCGAATCGCCCCACGAGGGCAACTCGCTTCTGGTACGCCTCACATGGGACAGCCGACTCAAGTTCTTCGATACCGCTTTCTCCGGTTTCGAGCTCGTCGATGGCGTTCGGGGGAATGTTCAACAAAAAGATCCTGATTAACGGTTCAATTCACCTATTATCCAGATTGTCGCATCGGTATCGAGTGACCGTCCAGCAGTAATCGGAGAAGTTTCGCCACATCATGCAGGGGAATTTCAGGAACGGTGGGAATGTTATGAAGGAACCCCGTGTTTGAACCTTGTCTTGGAGCAGTTCGTCGATCATTCTGACGGCTACCGTGAGTGGGCGGGACGGTCGCTGGCCATCTTTTGATGTCTGGAGGAAAGTCCGGGCTCCATAGGACAGGGTGGTCGATAACGTCGACCAGCCGTGAGGTTAGGGAAAGTGCAGCAGAGAGTAGACCGCCGAACGGTCAGGTTGAGTGCCTAGGCACTCAACCGATGCGTGGTAAGGCTGAAACGGTGCGGTAAGAGCGCACCAGCGGTCGGGGTGACTCGACCGGCTTGGTAAACCCCACCCGGAGCTAGATCAAACAGAGTGGAGGCGGCAGATTCATTTCTGCCGTCACGAGGTTGTCCGTCTCGTTGGACATTCGGGTAGATCGCAGTGGAGGCGGCGAGCAATCGCCGTGCAAAGATAAATGACCGTCGACGGGATTGCGAAGCGATTCCCGACACAGAACCCGGCTTACAAACCCACTCATGGTTTTTTTACCTGAAGAATCCTGAACCTTTGTTGCATCTCAGTCAGCGTGTCGTAGCAGTTACGGCATTCAGTTCGACCGGATCGCTTAACAATGGTAGTGTTCCTGTTCCCATGAACGTGCCACAATAGGAAATGCAATCAACTGGGTCAGGCACCAATTGTGCTGGTAATGTTCGTCTGGCAAAGTGTTGCACTTTCTCTGAGGTTCCAACATGAAGAGCAGTAGAAATCGATTGCGTAACGATCCGAGCACGTTGACCTGCAGTGCCTGTGGGCGAATGTTTCTTTTGGACGAAACGGAGACGCCTCCCTTTTGCAGCGAACGCTGCAAAATGATCGACTTGGGCCGCTGGATGAATGAGGATATCGGACTTCCTCACGAGGGTGGACCACCCAATGCCGAAGGCTTCGAGCCCACGCAACAGGAAGAAGCTTGACTTGAGGCTAACGCAGTCGAGCGGTTTTTCTGTTGCCTGTGTGCGTATTCTGGCATTACCTGCCTTTGATCACTGATGAGACTGCGTGCACAGATTCGTCAACTGTCAGTGCAACCTGAGCATCCGGCAGCAAGTTGTCCGTCAACATCGTGATGCTGCCGGTCGGACCTAACTTCCCGCGCCAAGCATGAAAATCCGGATCACCAGATAGGGAATCAGGTTGAACAGAATCCACAGGATTTTGAAGTTGCCCATGTATTGGAAGTACAGTTTGTTGAGCTCATCAGCAGATAGTCCGCTCAGTCTGGTGTGAATGCCATGAACTGGTTTGCGGAACAAGGTCAAGGCAATCGCTGTGAGCATCAGAACGCAAAAGTTCAACATAGTGCACCAGCCCAAAAGTACGGCTATTTCTTCAATCGACATTCTGCTTGCTCGCTATGTTCAAAGTCCTGAAGGTGTTTTCAACGGTCGACCCTATCATACCGCTTGATCCGCGCATGAAACTTGGGTGCTGCACGAAAATCCATTTTTGCATGTCCTGCGGCCCTTGATATGAGATGCATCAAAGTGACGGTCAGACGCGGGGGTCGATTGGGAAATTGCTGCTGGCCTTGATTCTTGGTGAAACTGATCTTTGGTGACACTGATCTTTGGTGACACTGATCTTTGGCGGCACTGATTCCTGGTGACACCCCTGATGGGAAGCGATGCTTTAACAGGGACGCCCTTTACGAACCTCTAGGTTGGTCGACGGGATGTTTTGTCTAGC
>JAPOKD010000606.1 GCA_029977825.1 Planctomycetota bacterium
ATTCAAGTTCCAACCCTGCATCAAACCGCGACTTCCACACGCTCACCTCGCTCGTGTTTTCAGAATGAACAGTATCTACAAGCCTTGGGGCCAACCGTTGAAACAAAACCTCAGACGCACTCGTGATCTGTTCGGCTTCCCCACCGGACGCCTGCGCGGCTGCGACCTGATTGAGCACGCCCAGTACGTCGATGCTGCTCAGATGCCCGCTCTGATTCGTGTCGAAAGGCAGCCAGTCCAAGTTCTGATATCCGTTCCAAAACCTGACGTCGGGTTTCACATGTGCCTGTTTTGACAACTGATTGATCACCAACAGCGCATCAAGGGTCGATACCCGGCTATCCCGATTGACATCTAATGCATCCGTTACCTGTGAAGATTCTTCCGGTAGCAATCTCCGACCGACCTGAAGCTCAAAGTTCATCACATGGTTGTCCTGCCGCAGATCCTGCAGCCCCAGCAAGTGACCAAATTCGTGAGTCAAGGTTGTCAGCAGGTCGATCCGGTCCGATGCCGGACCGCTGGCTGCAAAACCATCGCCCAAACTGCCGCCAAATTCACCATGATGCCATGGTGTTGGATCAACAAACCAGCCGTTTCCTGCTGCATCGTGGTCCAAGACGATTGCGCGACCCGCGGTTCGAGCCAGCACGTTCCCCGGAAGATCACTGACCGTGACAGACACACCCGCCAAATTACGCAAGACCCCCGCATCGGCCCCTGAGTCGTGCCATGCCATTAGTGCCTGGATCACGCTCGGCCGCAGCACTTGCTGCTGCAGCGGCTCACCACCAATGCCAATCTTCGCGGCATGTAAAAACTGTTCTGAAACACCAAGCGAAAGCGTGTTGCCTTTTTCAACTGCTGGAAACATCTCAAACGCCTGAACCAGCAGAGGTTCTCCGATCAATGCCTCATCCACCTGTAACAAGACTTCAGCAACACCATTTTCATCAGCGATCCCGATAGCGATCTGTTCGGCGTTAGCGATATCAACGGTTACCCGATAATCAGCAAACGTCGTCAATCCTCTCTGGCTGCCGCGAACGAACCCTGTGAAAGCGCCGGGAGACGCGCAAGCGTAGCTCAGGCTGTTCAAACCCGGATGCAACGGTGCCGCTGCCAAGCAGGTTCCGAGCGCCGAGGTCGCCTGATCATCTTCGCTGCTCACGCCATTGCCTGGCGTCGAATCGGTATCCAGTTGGTCTGCAGCGACCACCTCTGCAGTGAATGAGACGGGATCCGTTGTTTCAACTATCGCGTCAAGCTGCAATGTTGCAACTTGACCGGGCAACAACTGATCCACCAACCAAAGACCATCAAAGTCGTCATAAACGCCGAGACTGGTTTGCGAGTTTTGAAAATACAGTTCGAATGGCAGCAACGCGGAAACTTCAATTCCGGTAGCAGCAACCGGCCCCGAATTTGAGAGACTAACAAGAAAACGCGTCGTTTCATCGAGTTGTGGGTTCGAGTTTTCCACGACATTGCTCAGGGAAAGATCAATCAATTGTGCGGGCGGGCTTCCCACAGCCAGTGCAAAATCTTCAACCTCTCCATCCGATGCGGGGCCCGTTGCATCCAGCCCCGGATCCGTGCTGATTCGTGCCCGCAAAAACGTGGTTCCTGCCGCAATATCACTCGGCACCGTGACTCCGGCCAAGGAGGTAGTGGTATTCCCTGATGGCAACACAAGGTCATCTAAAACCTGCTCACCGGCGTCGTTCCAATCCCCATCCACATTCAAATCGATCCACACATTCAGGAACGCACCACCGATCCCTACATCATGCGTCAGGACGACTTCCTGCATGGTCGAGCCCGGCGTTAAGACAACGCCTCCCACCTGCAATCCGTCTTCATCGTCAAAACCAACGAGATCATCGCCGGACGCATTGTTAACAGGGAAGGCATCTGCTTCCGGGTCGGCGGCAACCGTGCCCAACCGCGGGCCACCCACAACCACTTGATGCCTTGCCCCATCACTCGTCAACCGAGTCGGGTAAGAGCGTTCAACCCCACCCACCATCATGCTTTCAGGTGCGTCGCCGAAATCAAACGCGGCACTTATCTGCCCAACTTCGATAGAACCAATATCTGTTCCGTCGTTGGCGTTGGCGATCAATCCATTATCGACAGTCCTCGCAAACCCACTACCACGTTGATCACCATACAAGCCATCCAGATTTGCCCCTTGATCAATTGCCGGACTTCCAGTTCCCAATGCATGGGAAAACGTCAAACCGCCATTGTCTGCCAGATCTTCCAACAGAGCATTCACACCAACCAGATTGTTGTCCACCGCATGCGACAGGTCGTGTCCCTGCGTTGTTTCCACCAGCGTGTAATTGGCAGAAAATGAAACAATTTCCAGATCCGGACCCGAACCAACGGCAGAGTTCTCCGCCACAAGAACACTGCTAAGCGTCGTAATGGTCCCAGGGCTGTCGATCACATGAACCCCACCCCCGGTCCCTCCCGCAGCCGTATTACGCGCGATTGTGCTATTGCGTACGGTTAACGTAGCAGAACTATCAGTCGTGGCTTGACTTTGAATTCCTCCGCCGCTCGTTGACGCCACGTTTCCTGAGATGGTACTCCCCACGATCGTCAACTCGGCATTGGCTCCCAGTTCGGCGTAATACACCGCACGATTGGCTAAGCCGCCGCCAGACTCCGCGGTATTTCCAGAGATGGTACTGCCTGCAATCACCGCTGATGCCACACCATCATAAGCATGATTATTCAACCCGCCGCCGCTGTCGGCGCGGTTCCCGGAGATGGTACTATCCATCACAGTAATGCCAGCTGGATCATAGTAGGAGTAATTGTCGATCCCACCGCCGGACTGCGTCGCCGCGTCGCCATTTCCCGTGATGACACTGCGCTGCACACTCAGGTTTCCGTTGTAATTACCGATCCCAGCTCCTCTGGTTGCACGGTTTCCCGTGACCACGCTGTCAGCGATCAGCAACGTTCCTTCGTTCCTAACACCGCCACCAGTGCCGTCAAGAAGCGACTCGTTATCATCAACAAAACCACCTCGGATTGTTAAGCCGCGAATCTCAACATTACCCGTCCGGACATCAAAAACGCGGTCGAGGCCACTAGCATCAATCGTTGTGCTTGCAGACCCCGCCCCCAACAACACCACGGATTGAGTGATATCAATGTCACCCGCAAGATTGCCGTTGCCAGCTAGCGTTAGAAAGTACTCACCTGCCGGGATCACCACTTGATCCAGTTCATCCGGCCCACCCCAAGCATTGGCCTCCATGATCGCGGCCCTCAAAGTACAGCCTGCAAGGTTGGCAACAGCGCATACCCCATCCCCTGGGTTTTGATCAATCTGATCCGAAACGCTATCAACAGTGAAGACCGCGAGTAAACGTTTCGCTTCAAGCTGTTCAAACTTCAAGCGGCGGCTCTGCCTTTGACCACGAGTCTTAGGCCTCTGTAACGAGCAAGGTCTCAGGCGATAGCTAGCACGTTTCGGTTTCATCAAATCCACAACCAATCTGGAGAGACCCAGTTTCACCCCAGACCGGGGCCTAAATCGCTACGGTCGCCAGCCGCCCGCAAGCACTCGCCTTCTTAGATCGACCTGTTCCAATAAGAAAATCCACAACGTACGTGACTCAACACCGTGGCCTTTTCCTGTACTGGATACGGTCCCAACCGCATGCAAGTCAGGACAACTGCTACCAAAATCATCGGCATCGCCGACGGTCCCAATGATAACTTGGCTAAGCTGACAAAGTTGTTCCAAATATTCCGATTTTTCCAATCATCCGTCCTTCATCGGACGATAACAACAAACGAGTAGGTCTGCTTGCAGACGCCAAGTTCAACCGCAAGCATGTCCATTGTGGGAAATAAGCTGTGCCACTGAGTGTCGATCCCACCGGTACAAATGCATTCTGCGTATCACCGCAGTGCCCCATCTCCATCACGCTTACAACACTTCGATGGTTGCTGACAATCGCACTGGCCGCGATTCTCGTACCGATAAACTTGGCTGCAGCATGCGACTCTTGCGATCATGCTGAGTGCAATTGTGCTTCCCAGCCCAACTCATGGGTTGAAATGGGCTGTACTTCCACCGATACCTTGGATCTCACAGTTGGCAGTGACTCAATGCCGGG
>JAPOKD010000016.1 GCA_029977825.1 Planctomycetota bacterium
GACGGCATGGTGTCCCGATCCAATCGCCCCTCGCCCGCACCTGTGGCAGTCAACACCGCGCGAATGACTTCCGGGTCTCGTGTGACCAGCACCGGATCAAAGCCGGGAATTTCCAAGTAACGATTGTGCCTGGCTCGGCCCTGCTCACCATCAGCCTTGGCAAAGAAAGTAGCAAGTATGTTGATGGGTTGATGATAGTTTCCGCGGGTGGGGAATGGTAAGGTGTTGCCACGACTTCCCGGCCTCGTAATCCACACACGTGAAACCGGCACATCACCCTTAAAAGGATTGATGCCACACAGTTGACGCAGAATTCGGAACATTCAAGCCTCCATCATTAAAGACCTCTAATATAGATCTTTTACGAGGTGACTGCTTTGGTCCGCAGATCACAGGTCGCAGGTCACAGCAATCAATCATGCTGCTGCGGCGGCTCAATATGCTGGTGCGATACGGCTGACCCGGGAGGAATTAGAGTCGGATCAGAAGTGAATTATCTGCTTCGCTTGCCCCGTAAGATCTCAGCCTTCTCAGACAGGTGGCCCTTTCCTCAATGGAAATCCACCGTTTTAATCAGTCACACTTTGGCTTCCAGCACACTCCAGCAACAGCTTTACCTCGTCACCGTGCTTGCGGAACACATTACCCCAGTAACCTCCATCGATGACTTGGCCGTCACGCGAAGTTAACCACCAGATACCAGCCCCGCCAACCAAACTGGTATTGATAGGTGTTGTATGAAGCACACGAGCATTCAGTACGCTGCCGCTGTCGATGTCGACTTCACCCGACCACTTTGATTGAAATGAATTTTTTATAGCGTCGTGTCCAACATGCACTCCCGACAATCCCGACACAACGCGCACTGCATCTTCGGTAAATTCCTCCGTCAATGCTGACACGTCGCTGCGATTGTACGCATCGGTAAATCTTCCGATGGAACGAGCAATTTTCATGAAATCTGTTTTCTTTTGCTGCTCATCGGCTGCTTGCGTGACAGTGAAAGTGGGTGGAGCCATCGAGTCGAGTCGTTCTGCGTATGCCGACTGCAGTAAGAACTTCGCGTTGCCATCTTCCATCCTTAACACATCACCCCACTTACCTGAACGAATGGCAGCACCGTCCTCATCCGTCACGGTGAAGCTGCCGTAAGCAAGGATTGTCTCGGGATCAATGAATCGAGCATCAAGTATTTTTCCGACGAGAGTGGAATTGTCAGGATTGGTGTCTCCGCTGAAGGACTGCATCAACGAATTCCTGACCGCCTTGCTCCCTTGCGCGGGTCCACTTGACATGCTGACGGAACGAATCCCACCATCAACAAATTCATCCATCAATGCCTCAATGTCCTTCTTACCAAAAGCTGCCACCACCCGATCAATATGCTCCTGAACCATAGCTTTGGCATGCTCGGAATCAGGCATGGCAGCCAGATTGCTGAGATCAGGTTCGTACATCCACGTCTCTGTCTCAACGATCGCATTTTCCTGCATGACAGCATTATGCTCCTGTAGATACTTTTCCCATTCACCTTCGCCGTGCAGGTCAATGAATGCCTGCCGCACTTGACTAACACTAGGCATCTCAGCGGTGTCGTTGTAAGCGAGTGTTTCTGCATAGATCATAAAATCACCGCCGTCCTCCAACCTGGCGATACTAAAATCGACCGGTTGTTGAAGTTGGTCAAAAGCAGCGATTAATTTTTTATAGTTAGCCTCCAACCGCTGATACATGCCCGGCTTCATTCGCCAACGGCGATGCTGTGAGAATCGGGGTTGGCCAGATTCAGTGATTCCTTGAGAGAACAGGCCCTCGATGGGACGCCAGATTTGCTGGTTCCCTGAACTTTCCTGCAGCGGTGAAATGTGCTCCAACCAGTGATTCGCCTCTGGCATTTCCCACGAAGCCGCGATTCCCTGAACGGGATGAATCGGATTTGTGTATAGAGCCTTTGTGGTCCGAAACCCTCTCGCAAATTGATTCGCGCGAGGTCCAGTTAAAATTCTCCACGTACCCCACTGTGCTGAATCCTTGCCGGTGTTGAACTTCAGCTGTTTGTCTTTTACCGCCTGTCTCCAGTTCGCAACATTTTCCGGCGCCACTTCGATGAATCGGAAAACATAGAGTGGCGATTGCTCGACAGCGGCATCATTCTCTTCTGCCCTGCCAACTGAGAAGTCACCGAGCACCGGCAGCAAACCAACAACTAACATCATTACAGACGGCAATGATGCCAAACGGAAAAGCGACAGTTCAAACTTCATGCGTACTCAACCTGTTCCAAATACGGAAACTACAGTTTATTTTCAAATTCAAGCCTGAACTGCGCAAGCCACTGCAAGCATCATGAAATTCTGAGTTCCAAACGAGACTCGCATCGCACAGTCATCCTATACCTTCCCTCGGGAAGCCCTGCCCAATAAGTAATGCGACCTTGTGCGTAGTGATGCCCGACAAAAAAACAGAATTTTCTTTTATTTACGAAGGCCCAGCACTCTGACAACAGCGACCAGTCTACAAAGCAAAAAATTGCTGATCAGATTTATTTTTTGTCGCTCCGCCAGCAATAAATCACATCATTCACCTGCGTGCCATTGAAGACGACCAGCCCAGAAAACCTGAGCCAACCGAGTTGCTCCCATCTCAAGCTCAGTTGGCTCACTGATAGCAAGACTCAGCGTTCAGAGCGTTTGCTCAGAAATCTCCTGACTCCTCACCCCAGATCATTGTATCTTTGTCATCATCCCGAAACTTTTTCCCATCACGCCAATAAAAGTCATCTGCTTCAGCTTCCCAGATCAAAAACTGCATTTCCCACATCAAGTCCTCAACTTGCACCTCCTCTATGGAAGCATCACTCCTGTATTCCCCCTTGATGTCACCGATTTTGATGTAATACCCAAGCTCCTGTTGGCCACGTCGCTCCTCAGCGGAAGCATTGATTCCCATGACGAGCAAAATGAGCATTGCAGCCACAGTAGAAGAGAAAGTTGGATTCACTGGATTTTCCTTACACTCGAGAAAGATAAGACAAAGCTGCGTGCTTTGTTTCCTCACCTCGGTGCATATGGCATGCCAACTGCTTTTCGCGGCTTGCAGCTATGATTACTGCTGCAAAACAGGCGTCTTGATGCATTTGCCTTATCATCAATCAGCGTCTATCAATGAGACGAGACGTTCTGATTATGAGAAAGATGGAAGCGGAGATTCTGACTGAGTGGGTGCCGGCAACGCATCAACTGCGACATTACCGTATCGGCGAATTACGGCACGGCAATATCGCCGACTAACCGCACAACGCTCCATTCGGAACGGATTCAGTTCTAATCGAAAAACCCACCAAAGAATACGATCACGGCTACCACTTTTCGGCGTCCCTGATCGTCACAGCAGTTTGAACCGGTGCCCCACGAGCGACCACTCTGACGGATCGTTCCTCCGCTATCAACTTCGCCAATTAATCGACCTTGCTTCCGCACTTTCCCGCGCGAATCAACGCTTCCGATTTTTGAGCCCGAGCGACGAATGGTTCCTCCCGATTCAACTTCCCCGATCAGGGAGCCATTTTTTCTGACCCTGCCGTTGGAATCGATACTTCCAACTTTTTTTCCTCTCTCGCGTATCGCCCCATTTGCGTCGACCGTCCATGCGACAGCTCCCGACTTTCTAATCGTGATCTCAGCATTCGCTGACAAACCACCCCCCGCCAGTCCGAATAAAAATAAACTCAAGACCACTAATTGATTCTTCAATTTCCAACCTCCCATCAAGAACAGTTTCTTCCAGTCATGCTGAAGATGCATAACACGAAACGCAATTACACCAGTGCACAACAAACGATGTGACAAACGTACGCAAATTCCAAGTCCTGTTTCTGCAAAAACAGGTCGTTGTTTCGACAGCAATTGCACGCAGGGATACGCTCACCCGGTTCCGTAACGCCTCAAATGCCTAACGACCAAATGCAATCAAAAACACTGAACCGTCTCCCAAACACCATCCCAATCAGCACTCCCAGCTAACCTGTTATTTCATACCCAAGCATACCGTGGAATTGATTGCGACTTGCATAGTTACCGCCATAATGTACACCCGCGACAGCACCGAGAAATGCAAAAACGAATAAACCCATTACTGCTGCCAACTTGGCCGTAGCAAGAATCCAGCTTACGGTTACTTGGGAGTTTTCTGGTCGTGACCTGTTAAAAACACTGCTTCGCTTCCTTCCGTCTCCCTCAGGGGATTTCTGATCTGCGGATTCCCCTGCAAGCACAAGCATGAAGTGGGCCAACCGAAGGCGTTGATTGTGTCGTTTCCGCAGCGTGCGCAAAAACGGATCTGTAACTTCAATATGAAATCATAATTCAACCAGTACCTGACAAGAACTGCAGTGAACTGATGCATTGACGGATTGCCTGAATCAGTTGAGGCAGATTATGATTCGTTGCATGGAAGTGATCGCTTTGCAATCCGGAAGCAGTGGTAACTGCGTTTATGTCGAAGCTGGTGGCCAGCAGCTGTTGTTTGATGCTGGGATCAGTGGCATTCAAGCCGAAAGTCGTTTGGCTGATCACGGCCGAAACATACGTGACATTGATGCCCTGATCATCTCCCATGATCATCGCGATCACACGGTGGGAATGGGAATCTATCAACGCAAGTATGGTTTACCCATTTACGTCACACGGGCCACATTGGCTGTTGCTCAGCAGAAAATCCGACTGGGAAAGATGCACGACATCAGGCATTTCGATGCCGGGTCTACGTTTGCGGTGGGAGGCGTCCAAATCCAGACGATTCCGACACCGCACGATGCAGCAGATGGTGTCGTTTTTGTGATTGATGATGGCATTCACAAGGTTGGCATCCTGACCGATCTTGGACACGCCTTCGACGAACTCGACGAAATATTGCCACAGTTGGATGCAGTGTTCATCGAAAGCAATCACGACCTTGAGATGTTGGCGGGCAGCCTCTATCCGGAGAGCCTCAAAGCAAGGATTCGCAGTTCGCAAGGACACATCTCGAATCTCGATGCTGCAGAGTTACTGCGACGCTCGGCATCTCCAAAAATGCAGTGGGCATGTCTGGCACATCTATCCGAAGAAAGCAATACTCCGGAACTGGCAATCGAGACACACCGGCGGGTTTTGGGTGATCGTTTTCCCGTGTACTGTGCAAGCCGAAACTCAGCAACACCACCGCTGCGACTCTGATCACGCCTCCACCTCGTATTGGCACATCCAACTCGCTCCGCTCGCAAGGTGTCCCATAGCAGCGGATAGAAACTGAGCTTTTCTCTCCAATGTGATGGGCGTTAAACCAGCAATTCAGAAAGAGGTCCCTTTTGCTGGTCCTCATCCAGACTCAAATCGAAACGACCAAAAACATCGCGTGGCTGTCCAGCAGTCTCCAGCAGGGAATTGTAGAGACAAGCGATTGTCCGATGCCCTGGCTTACCATATCCCGGATACTGCAGGTATCGTCCTCCAGGCGTGCTTCTCAGTTTACCCGCAAGTCCGCCGAGCAAAACAAACGGCCATTCGATACAGCTACCATGATGTTTCTCTGCAGCATCACTCAGATACACGATCAAAGTATTATCAAGCATCGTTCCATTGCCCTCGGGTACCGCCTTCAATTTTGTTGCGATTCTCGCAATCTGATCAACTTGAAAGCGACGGATCCGGTTCCTTGCTTCAACCGCAGTCATTCCGGGTACAGTTTCGGCATGGCCAATGCCATGAACATGCTTTTCGATCCCGAGACCGCGATATGTGATATCAAGCGTGTCCGCTCGGATTGTTACGACATTGGATAAACCGGCAATCAATGCCGCCGATGCAATATCGAAGTGGGCCTCAATTCGATCTGTTTCTACTGGCGATTGATACTTGTCATCAACTTCAGGTGCATGCTGCCGAATTGTCGCCTCAAGACCCAGCAGTTGCCTACGCCGATCCCGCAGGCTTTCAAATGCCTGCAGGTAATGATCCAGTTTTTGCTGATCTCTTCCGGCAATCTGTCGCTGCAAATTCTGAATATCACCAACCATGTGATCTAACAGCATTGCATTCAGTTGTTTATCGGCCTTCCCATCGGCACCTGTAGCTGCGATACCGAACAGGTTTTTATACGCCATGAGCGGATTAGCTTGGTACGGCAAAGGACGATCCACATCAATGGCCGAGATACCCGGATAAACCACTGAGTCTTTGACGCCCGATAAAACCTTACCACCAAGCGTCAAGCCGACATGCGGAAAAATCGAGGGCAATGCCTTTGCGAGCATGCCATCGACGGTCGCGCTGGCGGCACGTCCCGGATTTCCCTCGCTCCCCGTGTGATAACACCCCATGGCTCCATACCATGCAGAATGACCACCCCGACACATCTTCCCCGACAAGCCCTGTAGGATCGTCAAGTGATCTCGATGTTCACCCAGCGACTTGAGCGAGTCAGGCAACTCTTGTTCAGCAAGAGATACATCAAGAAGTGAATCAACTGGCTTGAGTTCATCAGGTGAACCCTCGTCAGTTACCGGCTGCGTCAACTCATCAACCAGTCCAGTTGGTACAAGCTCAGCCGGAGTCAGCCCACTGCACTTGACCACGAACAGAAAACGTGGGGTAGTATCTGTCAAACCGGCCGCTTCTGCTTCCACACGTTGTAGAAACGGCAGCAGCAGCGGCGAAACCGAAGCAGCCGCGGCCGTCTTCAGCATGGCTCGGCGATTTTGTTGCGACATGTTTTATTCTGTTTTTCGATACAGGAAAGAATCTGATGACAACAGCGAAGCGATCATGGCTTTCATACTGCCTCCATGTTTGACATATGCTTGATCAGCTTCCATCAAGGTAGCGGAATCACCCAACGTTTCGTTGCGGCCTAACCAGAATCGAAACGCGTGGCGGACAAACGATTGCCGAACTCGTTCAGATTTCCCCAATCGCTGTACCAATTCAAACACATCCTTCACATCACCATCCAACCGACGATCACCGCTGTTGCGGATATTCCCACGGGTGTCAATGTCGGTCGTTCTTGCATCACTGTGACGTTCAGGAAAAATGGTCAACAACTCACCCAAAACTTCTTTTTCTCTGTAACGACCAAAGTCATCAAACTGCTCGAATGGAAAACCCAGAGGATCCATTTTCTCGTGGCACTTCCAACAGTACTCATCTCTGGTCACATGTAACCGCTGACGAAGCGATTGCTCTCTGTGTTCTGGAACAACAGCATTGACATCGAGTGGAACATCGGGAATCGTGTCAGCCAGAAGATGCTCACGAATCCACTTACCACGACGAATTGGATCGTTATCAAAATTCCCGCTCCAGGCTATCAACCATGCCGGATGCGTCAGAATGCCAGCTCGCTGACCGACTGGCATCTGGAATGGCTGTTGAACCGGATAGTCCCAGGTAGTGTGATCGAGATTGTAGAAGTCCACGTACTGGCGTGAACTTGGGCCTTCGATCGGGATCGGGTGACGTCCCGCAGCTTCCGACTGCTGAAGATACCTGGTATTGAAGTCAAAATTGGCATCGTTCTCATTTGTCTTGATGTAATGCAAATCTTTCTGGATATGCTCCAGTGATCCCAGATAAGCCACAAAGTACTCATCCGTGGTCAATAACTGGTTCAGAACATCGCGGTCCCGATCAAAGATGTGCATGACAAGCTGATCTGCATCGTCGACCATTCGCTGCGTCAGGTAACGATCGCCAAATCCAATACGCTTTGCATCCTTGAACACATTTGGAGCATGGTGATACCCGAAGAACTCGCGAAAAAACCGCAACGTACGCGTATTCCGGATCCCATGATCCTGTGTAAACATTCGGTAATCAGCCGTCGACATATTGTTGTTGTCGAGTATCTGCCGAACAACACGCTGGATGTCTGCTTTTTCCTCAAGCTCACCGCTTAAGGCAAGACTCAGTAAATCGAGTGTCGTTTCACCGTCTCTGGCTACCACATCAATTTCACTGGGCCCCGTATCCATCAATGCGCGAGCGATCGCAAAAGCGAGTTCCGTTGCAGAAAGCCGACGTCGACCATATCTATCCTCCGCGCCTAATCCAATTTCCATCCGATACACAGCCTCAGGCTTCATCAGAATGGCTTGCAGCATTGTCTGTAATGCCTTGACATTACCGCCGAGTTTGGCTGCTCTCCGAAAGAACCCACTCAGCAACTGATATTCTGATTCACGGGGAACCCTTTCCAACAACAACGCAAATTCATGCGTAACCGCCGCCCGAACCATTTCATCAGTGGGCTGTTCCCGAGATTGCAAAATGGCCTGGAATTCACGAGGTGTTCTTTTTGAATTCCTGAGCTTGCCTTCATGATCGCGAAACACAATCCCAGTGGTCTGATATTCAGCCAGCGTCCTGCAATTCATCATGAGCAGTTGCAACGTGGCCTCACCGGCAAACTGCTGGGCGGAAAAATCGGCGATCTCACCTCGTGAGGCATCCAACGCGAAGGGTTGATGTATCGCCGTAACTTCGCGCAAATGCCTCCCAAATCCATTTAAAAATTCATCATAGACATACGGACTCAAACGCCATAAACGTGGTCGTGAATATCCAGGAGCGCGATGCAACCCATCAAAAAGTTTTTGATGGCTAACGTAATTACCAAACTGGGGCGATTTCAGCTTGTGCCAAACATTCGGTGTCTGATCAACCTTACTCAACTGCCGAGAAATCCACTCGGTTACATACTCGACTTCCATCGCCGACAATTGCGATGAGTCTTCCGGTGGCATGGTACCCAACGTCATTTGCTCGTGGATACGTTGCCACGTATCCACGAGACTTTCATCAACTGAATCTCCGCCTTTAAAATCAGTTCGAAGACCATCGAAGCAAAGGGCCGCTTCAGGTTCTGTTTTGCCATGACAATCCGAGCAGTGCGTATTCAACAGTGACAACACTCTGTCGCCACCATCTCGTTCGGCGGATACCGCTAACGGACAGGCAAGCATGAACAGACACAACTGTAATGAAAAGAATCTGATTTCGATTACCCTGTTTTCGCACTTGGACCTGATGTCTACTGCCGTTTAGAAACATCGTGAGCGAATCTCAAAAACTGGTACTGCGAGAATCGGCTCAATAGAATACTTGCAAAGGTTACCATAGTTGGCCAGCTATGATCTCTCAACACTGACTCACAAGTACATCTCAACGATATCACGATTGCCTTAGTACATGTCAACCACCTCTGATCGAACGCCAAATGGATACGCGGAGTTGTTCGCCTGGTTGCTTCATGTAGGCAAAAAAGGAGCGAGGGGATTGTACCTCTGCGTGAGAGGAACTGATTATCAATCATTGGCAGATTTTTCACGCAACTTTAGTGTCTGCATGAAGTCAGTCGCGGATGTAGAGAAGGGTCTGGAGCTCTGCATTCGTCCCATCCGCCGAACCCGGATTGGCCGCTGCTGGGCCACTGCAGTTGAAACCGTCCAGCAAGGCGGCACTCTCACAGAAGCACTCAGCCCAGCCCGTGAATCTCTTCCCGGCTTCTATCTGCCTCTTGTTCAGGCTGGCGAACAATCGGGACGGCTGGCAGAGGTCTTTCAATTCTTGCACGACCACTGCAAGGCACTGTGTGAACCGTTGACCAACCTACGTCGAACATGGCTTTTTCCTCTTGCCATATTTTTCGCCGGTTCGGTACTCCGTATCCTTCTATGCTTGTTGAGCGGAAATTTAATCGAAGCAATCCAACTTACGTTCTCGGAAACCCTCGGTTGGGCATTAACCGCTCTGATCCTTGGATTGGTCATGCTAAGCCCAATCCGCTATTCCATCGACAAAATTCGACTCTCGCTGCCCTTCGTTGGCACGCTGGAACGGGAAATTGCGATGCACCGATTCTTTCGTGTGATGTCCATGATGTACGCCGTGGGTGAACATCGAGTGGAATCAATGATCCGCTTGGCAGCAGAGACGGTGACTAATCATGCCGCACGTACGGAGCTAGAGAAAGCCGCGATCGCGATCGAAAATCACCAAACCATGGCAGAAGCATTCCAGAAGGTCTGGTTCCTCTCAGCCCAGACTCAAACCACGATCACCACTGCAGAGCATTCGGGAACACTCGAGCGAGGCTTCCAGCAAATTTCAGATGAAGCTGGAACATCGATGGTCATGAAACTGAGATGGATTCAACCGATTCTGTTCCGCCTTGTCATCTTGATGGTCGCAATCTCAATTTTATCGACGTTACTGAAAGTCGCACTCGGCCTCATCTGATACACGGGTCACTCCGTGATAACGAACGGCTAAAAATTAGCTTCAACGCCGGCAGTGAGTCCGCTAAAGGTGATCGTTTCATCCACTCCCACGTAGCTGCTCGCACGTACCGCATCAACATACTCTCGAGTGGAAACAGCGTTGTACCATGCTGCTGTCATATAACCGATCGATGCACGGCATCGCCCGCATGGACTCCGCCACCCGATTCCCAACTCCAACTCCAGCACAGGAGTAACGCGAAAATCGTTGTAATCGTTGGCAATGACTCCCAAACCAATTTGGTCGCTCTGGCGATAACGCCCTGTCCAATCCCCAGCCAGGAAACTGCTAAGTGCTTTCGAATAGCACATCATGCCTGTTCGACAACTGCGTCGCTCTGCATCCAACCCCATCATGAGGCCGAGTCCTTCAAAATCAACGTCAGTGTCAACAGTCACCAAACCTGTAGCAACAGAAATATCTTGCCGGGCAATCATGTCTTGTGTCATGTTCCCATAACGGAAACCTCCGGACCAGTTGATTGCATAACAATCGTTCGCCCGCCAAATTCGGCGATAAGATAAATCCAATGCTTGAAAGTCCATCTCGTACTCTGCACTGGAAACGAGACTTGCAGTACCCGTGGTTGCTGAGCTGGGATGAATCACAGTCGAATTTAAAACGTTGCTACCGTTGGCCGTAATCGAGTTGCTTGTGTCTCCCTGCCAACCTGTGTAGATGACTTCAAGACTGCTGCACTGGCTTGCACAAACTGAGAAACCAAAACGACCACCGGCACTACTTTCAATATTGACAACGCCAATCGGCCCGGTCGGGAATGCGGCAGGAGTCGTATCATTCTGCTCAACTGCGTGGATGAAATCGGTACTTCCCGGCCGCAGCAACAAGAACTCCGCAAACACACCGCAACGATGCGCCCACCATGGTTTGCAACAACAACGAGCCGACGTGTTGCCACAGCCATCACAGGCAGAATCGCATGATTCATGTTTGTCGGCAAACAGACCCATGAAACCTGTCTGCACGACGGGTTCATCGCTTGTCAACAGATTTGTGGGTGAAGTGTTCGACACCGTCGTTGCAGCAGCTACATCCACGGCTTCCAGTTGCCCAATCGCAACCAGATCTTCAGCGTCGACTGCCTGAATGGCCAGCAGACATAATCCGAGGAGAAGAAGTGCCCTGCGCCAAAGTTGATTCAACGTGGCTGAGATACTTTTCATTTCTAGGATCCTTCCCTCGGGTTCCATAAACCATGTGACCTTCCATTCAAAACGGAACGAGCTGCCAAGAACACAGACAACGTCACCTATTCATCAACGCTCGACTCAATCACACCGCTAAAGCCAACCGAAAGCAGAAAGAAAGAACATCCCTCCCACTTGACCCATCTTCTCACCCGTGGCGGAAGCGTGGTTACTCTTGGCCGCTGAACACTTGGAGAGCACGCAGAAAAAAGGGGCGTGGGAGACAGCAATATTGCCAAATTCGCGTTGTGCGGGCACTTTCGCGACACCCAAGCGTTACATCCTTCTCATTTTACTCGTTTTGTGCATTTAACCCATGCATCCTTTCTTGCTTTAAGGGTCAGGCACCCTATGCTGATTGCGTGATCGACGGTCACAGCGCGAGAGTTTCATTCTCGTGAGCTTTCGGTCCCACCAGAGGTCATGCCTCCGGTGATTCTCGTTGCTGGTAACAACGCCCAATGTCCAAGCGGAAAAGCGGTATGACTTTTAAGAAACGTAGTTCGAGTCACGGTTACGGACAAAAAAGCACAACCAAGGCTCGACGCCGTCGGCTTGGACGCGCCCTTTCTCGCAAAACCCAGATTGAGAAGCTTGAGGACCGCCGCCTATTGACCGCCAC
The DNA here is from genome assembly GCA_029977825.1 of Planctomycetota bacterium. Lineage (GTDB taxonomy): Bacteria > Planctomycetota > Planctomycetia > Pirellulales > Pirellulaceae > Rubripirellula. The sequence goes on from JAPOKD010000016.1 coordinate 12,150, forward strand.
GCCGAACTACTGGTCGCAGGACGGTACATTCGACGTAGCGAACGTAGCGGCGAACTACGTCAATTCTGCAAACTTCATTCAAGGGTTCAATGCGACTCCGCCGCTCGTTGGGACTCAACCGGGTGTATTCTCGCAGATGAGTACTGCCGCATTATTCAGCGTGGATGACTTACCAAAGGATACCAGCGGTCGTGTCAAGCTTTCCACTTTTTATAGGGCTGACGATCCGCTGCCATTCGATCCTGAGAGTGTTCTGGACTACTCAGAAGTAGGAAAGTCAACCGATTACCTTCCCGACACTTACTACGGAGGTGGTTCCTCTGATGAAATCTGGCTAACGCCCTTCAACTCATTGCGCGAGTACATGAACAGTTCAGAAGTGAAGGACCAATGGACAAGTCAGGTGAGTCCGTACGAAAACAGAGATCCCAGCCCCAGTATCAACCCAACAGAGCCAGGCCCCATCTGGTCAAACTATACCGAAGCAACGAATCCCTATAACCGGGCTGCTGCTGCATTGGGCATGCTCAATGGTAAATTCATCAACGACAGTGGAAGTATTCTTGGTGGCACCCTCGGCTTCGGCAATTTCTATCGCGTTGCCGACGTGTGGGTTGATCCCCAGCATCTTTTTCATACCAGCGTTAACTCAGATTACGCCTCCACTGAGGTCGTTGTACCGGGTGCTCCAGGTGCTACCAGCCCGATCGTGGATATTGACACCAGTTGGACTACCGAGCAAGTGAGTGAATACGGTGAGTTCTCCTCTGGTGTCGCTCAGTATTATGAATCCAACCCTGATTACCACGAGTGGTATAAGGACTGGTGGGACAACAACACTGTCCCGGGAGTATTCCCTTGGACGGGTCACGGTTATACGTACGACTGGTACTATGGATACAGTCAGGATCAATACGAGGACATGCTGAACTTGACGCCCGAGGGCACTTGGGCGGCCCGTGGCTTGACTGAGTTTGTACTCGCGGCAGGTGCTCCCTATGAGGTTGGTTACGAGGCTGAACTGCAGGATTACCTCGCCAACCAGGATGGCGTGTCGGTAAACGAAGGAGCGCTTACGATCGAGCTTACGGACAATGCTGACCACGACTTGACGATCATCCGAGAGGGCAATCAGCTGCGCATCAGCGACGCTCTGAATCCGTTGGTTGCCGGTGTCCGAACCATTCAGCATGGTGATGACATTCTGGTCGACATCAGTCGACTCGCAGCCACTGCGAACATCACGTTCCATGGCGGAGATGGAGACGACTCCCTAACGGTTGACTTTACCGGTGGTGATTTCAACTTTGCGGCGGGCATCACTTTCAATGGTCGTGATTCCAGCGGAGCAAGCGGCGATCTCCTGACAGTCATCGGTGATTTCAACAACCAGACATTGAATTACACCACTTCGGATTCCCAAGGCAACAACGGAAACGTCGTGCTAGATGGGTTCATGGTCTCTTATACAGGGCTTGAACCCATCAATGCTGGCAACTCGGTCGACACCATCTTGAATCTACCCACTGCATTCGCCAACACTGCGACGGTTCAGAATGACCCCACACCTGGTTCGACAAGAATCGTCGACAACGGTGCCACATTTGAAAACACAACGATCCCGAATCCCAGCAGCACGCTAACAATCAACCTCGGCAATCAGGGTGACACTCTTGTCCTCGAATCGCTGGATCCAGCATCTACGGCAAGTATTTTCGTCAACGGCGGTATCTCCGCAGACAGCATTACCGTCGACGCACCAACCAGTCCAGGAACCATCACGGTGGCCGGTGGCAATCCTATTGCCAACGATACTTTAATCATCAACACGAACACGAATGCGCGAGTCACTCAAGGCGTTGATCCCAGCACTGGCCTGATTGACCAACTCGGCGGTGGTGGTGGTACTGAAAAGGTCAATTACAGCGATTTCGAAGCAATCCAAATCGAGTCAGCCAGTTTAGGCAGTACGCTGACGGTTCTGGGAACCAACGCCTCAGACACGATTGCGGTCGCGCCGACTGGAACAGCAACCAACATCTGGGTCAATGATGGCCCAACGATCACCGCCAACCCCACCAATCCAAATCTGAACAACCTCGTTATCGAAGCGAGAGCTGGCGACGACATCTTTTCGATCACACCACTCACAGAAATCAGTGTCAACATTGATGGCGGTGCCCAAACAACCAATGACCGCGTGAACGTATTAGGAACATCGGCCAGCGACTTATTGTTTGTCCTCCCCTCAGCGAATGATGCTGCCATCGTGACACTCGATGGACGACAACCAGTCAATCTCAATTCCACTGAGGCTCTCAGCTTTGATGGCATGGGAAATGACGATGAAATAGTGGTCTTGGGCGGCTCAAATGATAACCATTTCCTGCATCTTCCCGGCATTGCATCAGATGCTGGCCGTATCAACATCAACGATGAAACCAATGTAGTGACGTTACTTGGAATCGACTATCACAACCTGGGTGATGGCGTGGTAGGCGTTGATGGTGCTGGTGGACTGAATTCACTTACCGTGATGGGAACAACGAGTTCGGACTATTTTGAATTCAATTCTTCTAATCCCAATGAAGCACAACTGCTTCATCGCGATGCCAACACAACTCGGCCTGTTATCGCAACTCAATCAGTGAATCAATACACCATCGCTGCCACCGACGGCGATGACGTGTTTGACATCATCGGACCCATTCTCGCAGATGGGCTGAATATTGATGGAGGCGGTAGCAGTGGACAAGATATTCTTGTGGTTCGATCCGAAGCAGGTACTAACGATGACATGTCTGTGTCAGTCGATTCTCTGTACAGCACTGATCAGATCGTGGCGATGGGCAGCACCAGTACCACTGACCTGTCAGTTTACAACGTCGGTGGTATCCAAATGATCGCTGACAACGGTGACACGGATACCCTGACCATCAACTTGGGAAATGGCGACGACTCGGCAGTCATTCAGCGCAGTAGCACCATTGACGGGACTCTTGAATCAGACATCGTACTTTCCAGTTCCCTGCCCGACATTCAGTACACCGGATTCTCTGTAACAACGCTGGATGCAGGCATTGGAACAAATACACTCGAAATCTACCCAACCAACTTGATCGGTGCGCAGACCTTGACGGCCAATGGCGGTGGCAGCAATTCCGATGACTTACTGTCGGTTATCGGTACAGAGACCACTGATACGGTCACCTCGACGACAGACACAATCACGATGAACGGTGTCCCTGTGACAATCGGGAACACCAACCTTGCCCAACTCACCATTGATACTCTGGGGGGTGACGACAACGTTACTCTCGCACTTAACGTCAGTGGCGTACACAAGGTTGTAAAACTGGGTTCGGGCAATGATCAACTCGACGCATCGCAAATGCAGGATGGCGACTTCTTTGGCGGCATCGGTAACGATAGTATCATTGGAACACCACTAGCGGATCGCATTTTCGGTGGTGATGGCAATGACGTTCTCGTCGGTGGCGATGGAGTCGACTTTATCTACGGGGAGGCTGGCAATGACACGATTGGTGATGCCACACCCGGCGCAGATGATGCTGGCGATGATTTTTACTTTGGCGGTGATGGCAGTGACCTGTTCATCTGGGAACCCGGTGACGGTCAGGACACGATCAGCGGGGGCGATGATGGCGCCGACAGGTTTGAATTCCGGGGCAACGGAACAGGCGGCGACCAATTCAATCTCACTTCAGATGACGCTCATGTAGACGCCAGTTACAACAGCGCCATCGTCAGCCAACTTGCGGGTGTCGAATACCTTCATGTGATCCCAACAAGTGGTGGGGCGGCAATTGTCACCGTCGAAGATCTGTTCACAACCGAAACCAGGCAGGTCGGGATTGACTTTCCAACGGGAGGGTCCGGCGGCGATGCCGACAGCATTATCGTTGAAGGTCGCAACACGGCTGACCACGTGAATTTGAATTCCATCAACAACACGGTCGTTATCGAAGGATTCACCTATGACGTTGTCGTGAGTGGCTCAGCAACAGAAGATACTCTGACCCTGAACTTGAATGATGGTAACGATTCAGCCAATGTTTCCGATAGCGTCTCAGCACTGGTCACGTCAGTCCTTAATGGCGGATCAGCAGATGATCTGCTGACAGGCAATTTCAACACTGCCAATGGAGACACTGGCAATGACACCATTCGGGGTAGTGTGGGCATCCAAGTCATCAACGGTGGTCCGGGTGAAGACACCATGCTGGGTGGAGACGGCGCTGATACCTTTGATGGTGGACCTGACTTCGACACCATCTTGATCCCAGGGACCGCAGGAAACGATGTCATCGACGTTGTGCAATCGACATCAACGTCACTAAACCACACTGTGAATGGTGATGCACAAGTAGACACGCTGATTGCCAACACCATAGAGCAGGCACTTGTCGAGTCTGCCAGCGGCTCGGATCTCATCCGAGTCAACTGGCAAGACGGCCTCATCGATGGCCTGCGAATGACGATTGACGGTGGTGAGGACACGACGTTTGACCGATTGATTGTCGTAGATGATGCGGCTAACGACCTTGTGCTGTATCGCAAAGGCATGGAGGACAATACTGGTACCGTCGAGATTGGCCCAATCAATCCCGAGCCATTGCTGGCCGTTTTTGATGGAATCGAACGAATTGACTTTGTGGATGATTCTGGCACGCCCGTTGATGAACAATTGGTCGTGTTCAAGCATGATCCTTTTGAAAGCAACGACAGTCGATTCAATGCGACCTATCTTGGATCTGGCCATGTCCTGAACTTGGACCCCACCATTGACCCAGGACCTGTCAGTGATCCGTTTGGTGATGGGCAAAATTTATCCGGCGACCGCGACTTCTATCGTGTGGTGGCAGAAACCACTGGCACAATGGATTTTCAGATCTACTTCCGCGAAGTTGCCGGTCTTCCCAACAACGGCAATCTGGACATCAATGTTCGTGATGCCAATGGTAATATCATTAACGGTTTTGGAACCAACGACAGTGACGACGATGAACGGGTTCGCATTCCGGTTGTCGAGGGACAGACTTACTATCTTGAAGTGTTTGGCAATAACGGCGATGCAATCAATGTGTACGACATCAGCATTGTCAATCACGCTCCAACCGTTCCATATGCACTGGAACTGCTGGACAATCCAGCTGACGGCACACCTAACCCTCCCGGGACAAGCGTCAACAGTGACACTGGACGCTCGCAATACGACAACATCACCTACGACGATACGCCGACATTACTTTTCCGACTCGATGACGGCATTTTCCTGAATGACATCCCAGGCAACTCCGGACCTGTATTGCCGCCGGACCAGATCATCCCAATCCCTTTCCGGGCGGGCACAGCACAACCGGTCATTGCAGGGTATGCAATTGCAATTTTTGATGAAGGCAACACACTTCCCCAAACAGGAACAGCTCCGCAAACGCCGCTTGGTTTTGCCGTGGCAACAGGGCAAGAAGGCGTTTACAGCTTTACTGTTCCCGTCAGTCTAGCATTGAGTGAGGGAAGCCATTTTCTGACTGCTCGCGTTCAGATGATCGCTGCCTCTGATGACCAGCAAACGGCCTTCGGTGGTCGCAGCCTGCCTCTCGAGATCATCGTAGACACGACCCCACCCGAAGCATTCTTCGGACTCGCTGGCGATCCCGCCGATGGCATACATCCCGCCAGTGATCAAGGCAGTATCGCTGATGGCATCACCAATGACGTAACGCCCACCTTTTTCGGGCGTGCTGATGCCGATACTGTCGTTCGGCTTTACGTTGATCTGGATGATTCCAGCACGCTAACACCTGGTGACTTGCTGATCGGTCAAACCACAACGATTCCCCTGGATGGCACCGCTCAACTCGATACTCCGCTGTATCCCAACGAGCCGGGCGGACAGTGGGTAGTAAGCTCGAATGTCAGTATGAATGATCCACGCATCGTTTCAGTACTGGGAAAAGACGGGCTCCGCAGGATTCTGTTATCCGCAGAAGATGTCGCCGGAAACATCACACCCAACGATCAGGTGCAGCATCAAGAGATTTTCATTGATACAGCTGGTCCCCAAGTGACCGGTGTCTTCATCACAGCCAAACCCACCTTCGATCTCTTTACGCTCAAGCCAGAGAATCCCCAGCCAACTCCTCGGGTAGACAGTTTGACCATCTCATTGCAGGACCTTCCTGCCCGCGTGGCACCATTCTTCTATGGAGTACTTGCAAACGAAATTGAGGATCACGAGCTGTCACCCATTGTTCTACTAGGTGACCACAGTGGTGCGATCGCAATCGAAAAGATCTCCTATAACGATCTGAATACTGGCCCGGGAATCGCAACAGCAGAAATCGTATTGGATTTTAGTCAGCCGCTGCCAGATGACCGTTACACACTGACATTGACTGATTATCTGGTTGATCCGGCTGGCAATCCACTAGACGGAGAAAACAACGCCGCCGAACCGAACGGAACACCCGACTTTCCGACAGGTGATTCGATCGCGGGCGGTGATTTCATCGCCAGGTTCACGGTCGACAGTCGCCCTGAACTAGCGACTTGGTCCCAGGCAGTGATTTACGCCGACATCAATGGAAACTACCTTTGGGATCCCCAAGGCAAAGACAACGATGCCACGAATCGAGACTTCGTATATAACTTTGGTGAAATTACCGATGCATATTTTGCCGGTAACTTCGCCCAAAATTCGCTACCGGGTCCGGATGGAATTACCGGGACTGGTGATGACATCGCAATCGCGCCCGATGCTGCCACCAGCAGCGGTTTTGACAAACCGGGTGCCTATGGTGCATTCAATGGTTCCTACCAGTTTTTCCTGGACACCGACGACAACGGTGTAGGTGATCTGGTCGGCAACATGTTTTACCAAGTCAATGCAATTCCGCTGGCGGGCAACTTCTATCTAAGCACAGCAGATCAGACAGCGATCGCTAACGGTGAACGTCCGCGAGATGAGATTGGTGCATTCGATGGCCAATACTTCTATCTGGACGTAGATGGGAACAACAACATCGACAACGGTGAACGCTTTGCCACAGGATTACGTGGAAATCCGGTCATTGGTGACTTCAACGGTGACGGAGTCGATGATCTGGCAGCTTACAACAATGCCACAGGTGTATTTACATTCGACCTGGTAAGCGGCTACGGCGCGGGCGGACCGATGGTTTCGGGAAATGATCAATTGACATTCGGTTTCAGTGGATTTGGTGAAATCCCCGTATCGGGTGATGTCAATTTAGACGGCGTAGACGACATCGCGATGTGGGTTCCCGGTCGACAGGGTCAGACGCCCGGTGATGCTGGCGAGTTCCATATTCTGGTTTCAGACTCCGTGCCAGCGTCTCCCGCTGCAACCAATTTACCCAGCAACATCTTTGGACCCTACAGCCCGGCACCACTGGGTAATGACCTGTTTTCTACCTTTGGTACGGATGTCGCTTTACCGCTGATAGGTAACTTCGATCCGCCCATCGAATCACAAGGCACTACCACACCTGTCGGCTCACTGACCAACCAGGACAATCCACTGGACACAACACGTGACGGTCAAGTTTCGGCTCTGGATGCATTGGTAATCCTCAATGCGATTCAAGCCCAAAAAGTCGACTTCGATCCCAACGCGACTCCACTTCGAGTCGTCGCCTCGATGGGCGGACATCAACTGGATGTTTCTCAAGATCATAGAATTACCGTCCTGGACGCACTATTGGTCATCAATGCGATGGAAACCTATGACGGTGAAAGTGAACAGGTTTCCCTGTTATCAACAGTCAATGAAGCGGCGTGGACAACGGCTACCGAACGCGTGTTCGAGCTATTGGGTAATCAGAAACTTGGTGATCATGACGAGGACGATGAGCTGATGCTATCGATTCATGATGGGTTACGATTCTGAGTCATCGTGTGGCGCGATCACCGATCGCGCCGCCGGAGCACGGGATGCAAGGTTGGATTGATCTCTCAGGCACCGCCTGCTTCGCTGATTCAACCATCACCTTAGCTGTGATCATTGCCTGCGTTTTCGCGCCATGCCAAGGCGTTTATGAATGCCTGCCGAGTGTAAGGATTTAAATCCTGCTTCAACATGTATTCCAAATAGTCACCGGGAACCGCTTCAGACTCATCCGTGCTGAACAGATATTTGCCTCGATGCTTTCCCCATGCGATCTGCTTCGGATGAGTTCGTGCGTGGTGTGAGAAGTTAAAGAACTGTCCTCCGCTTTTGATTTTCTGCCGCTGAACAATCTGTGTCGCTAACAGATGCAGCATCCGGACATCTGCCTCAGCGCTATGCGCCTCCTTGGCCAAGTCACGGAGCCAACGTTCATATCCGAACAGATGATAAAGCACTGCCAACTGTTTGTGACAGTCAATCTCTGGCCACAGATACTGAGAGATGCCCAAAGTATCGATGCAGCGCACATCCGGAGGTGATCCGATCACCTCGTAATCAAAATCGACATTGTGCGCGACGATAAAATCCCCTGGCTCTAACGGTATGAAACTCGCCGCCTCCGAAGATGGTGGACAGTGCTCCAGTTCTTCCGGAAGAATGCCATGCACAACAGTTGCCCCAAGCTTCATTTCTCCCGCTGGTCGAAATCTTTGAACATGCACCACCGGATCTGCGGTAGGGTCGAACAATGCCCAAGCTACCTCGATCGCCTCATTAGAGTCTCCCCCAGTGGTCTCAGTGTCGATCAGATATATTTTGTTCAAATAGAGCTCCAAACCCAAATAAGAAAGCGCTTCGTTAATGCATTCATGACATCAAGCTGATAGTGCCTCGCGTCTTGGCACAACAGTGCAAACGCCACCATTACATGAACTACTACACATAATAACGATCATAATTGGTTGCTGTTGCCTCCCAGTTCACCCTCCCCAAAGCTGCAAAGACCATCTCATCGATTGGTTGTTGCAGCTTATCGCCGAACCAGCAGATTTGCAGACGTGAAGAATCATCAGGTCCACCGGAAGACGTTGGATAAGGTGATTCCAAGGTAGCTTTAAAGCGGTAACGAGGAAGTGGAAACACACCCGGTCGGATGAAGGTAAAGCCTGTCCCCGTACATGACCTCTGTTTTTGGCGACGTTCAAGATCCACCATAATACTATGGCTGATGGACTCAAGACTTCCCTCCAAGTGATATTCATATGTTTTTTCAAATCCAAATCTGCTCAAGCTCAACTTTCGACTCCTGAAAAAGTCTCTTCCTTTCCGGATGGATTTGAGAGTTGCCTGATTCTGCTGATGGAATGGCTCATCATCATCCTGAAAAAACGACTGTTGCGAGACATGTTGCCTCTCCTGCTGTTCCTGTAATACCGCAAGGGCATGCAAAGCTGTCGCGCGATGAATATCAAGCACCGGCATGATCGATCCTTCAGCATCGCGTTGGTAACCGCCTGCAAGATTCCAGGCAATGGGTATTCCTTGAGTAACGAACTGCTCAAAAACAACCCGATCCCTCTCGGACAATTCAGCGTGATCCAAAACACCACCTAACGGATCGTCACGATGTGCGTCCGCCCCTGCTTGATACAACACGATGTCAACGTGGGCCTCTTGCATGACCTTGATCACTTCATCCAGCCACTCAAAATATCGATGCGAGTTGGCGAGACGCTGGGTTCCTGACGAGAAATGCAGAATGGAATCCTGCAGACCCAATTCTCGAATGATGTCATCAGTTCCATCACCAACATGCCAATCACAATCGAGGATCCCTATTGTTTCAATTTCATCACGACGCAACAAACGATTAGCTGCAACCATCAGCCCATTAAAGGTGCAAAATCCATGATTGGAAGAAAAACCTGCGTGATGAAAGCCGCTCGATGGTGAACAGGCCAACCCTGATTCCAGTGCATCCTCAGCCGCAGCCACCATGGATCCCACCGTCCATCGAGTCGACTCGGCTACAGCCGCGTCTGTGTTGCCATGGCCGTTGGCAACCTCGCCACTGAACACATCCAGCACATACTGTGGATCATGAACCATTTGCAGTTCTTGGATCGAAATAGGGTCAAAGCCAACCCGTTTGACCAACCTGTGTTGCACCCAATCTTCGTACACGGAGGCAGGTTTTTCTCCCGAGGGCGAATAACCACCTGATGGGCAGGACATGCGATTGTCATAAAAAGTGCGCAGAAGATGCTTCAAACGAAAGCCCTTGTGATAAGAAAATGGAAGATTGTGATCCCAACATGCACCGCAGACAGTGAGACATTGCCAAGCAGGA
>JAPOKD010000543.1 GCA_029977825.1 Planctomycetota bacterium
TTCGCTGCTACTCACAATGTTTTCTCAATAATCCGAGGGATGGGAATTTTGTCTTTATCGATCCACGGTAAACTGTGCGCTTGGGTGCCTTCTGGATTCCACAGTGCGTACTCTGGGTCACAGAAGTTCGCTTGTGCAGCCTGATTGTCCGTTCAGCACTTTTGAATGCAAACTGGCAATCCAAGGTTTCACGCGTTGTATTTCAGCTTTTGGCCTGCGGTTTCAGTGGAATGGCCACGGGAGTCGATGGTATCCGATCTTGATCTGACTCGGATTTGGTACAGTGCTCGGACGCCCGCACGCTGTTTCGCTAAACCCAGTGTACTCTATTTTGGCTTCTGTCCTTCATTTGGCAACTGTTGACGTGTCTTCTACTGCAGATTTTGACCCACGATTGGCTTGGCAGGAGGAGGATTTGCTGATGAATTCGTTTGGCGCGTTTCTGAAACGCAAATTTGGCGGCCGAACGCAGCGGGTCAGCATCGATGCCGGTTTTACCTGCCCCAACGTCGATGGGGCAGTGGCTCGGGGGGGGTGCAATTTCTGTGACAATCGCTCATTTAGCCCGTCAAGGCGGGTGCGTCTGCGGCAGGTCAGCGAACAGTTGCAGTCCGGAATGACCAGTGTTCGTGAGCGATATGACAAGGTCGCGAGTTTCATTGCCTATTTTCAACCAGCTACCAATACCTACGCTCCGGTCGAGCAGTTGCAGGAAGTCTTTGAACTTGCGATGTCGTTGGATGAGCAGGTGGTTGGGTTGGCCATTGGGACTCGACCGGATTGTGTCCCCGAATCGGTTTTGTCCATGATTCAGGGGCTGGCAGCAAAAACCTATGTTTCGCTCGAATACGGCATGCAGACCATTCATGACGAGGGGCTGACGTGGATGAATCGGGCCCATCAGCATGCTGATATGGTGAATGCCATGGACCGTAGCCGTGGGCGGGGCTTTGAATGCTGTGCCCACGTCATTCTGGGAATTCCGGGTGAGTCCCACGAGATGATGATGCAGACGGCAAACGAAATTGGCGTGTTGGGTTTTGATGCCGTCAAACTGCATAACTTGTACGCAGTCAAAGGCACACCCTTGGGGCAGCAGGTAATCGACGGAAAAATCCAGATGATGGAGCGAGACACTTATGTCGAAACAGTCGTTGATTTTCTGGAGAGAATCCCCGCTGAGGTTGTCGTGGAAAGGATCAGCGGAGATGCACCACGCAATTTCTTGATTGCTCCCCAATGGTGCCTCGAGAAGTCAAAGTTGCGAATCGACATTGAGTCCGAATTTCGGCGGAGGGGGACCAGACAGGGCAGCTGTTTCGTACCGCCACCTGTGCCGCCCGCAGAGCGTCAGGTGCCCGATGATTTGACACCCCAGAACATTCGAAACCAAATCGAAACACGGGGGCGTTTGCCCGTCCTGAAAATGCAGGAATGAGCGAAGGGAAAATCAGCTCTCGGACGCACGACTGGGCTGAATCTGGTTGGCTGCTTGATGGCTTCCCCCTCGCAGTGGGGCAGTCGGCAAGTTAACCTCTGGGTAGCCAGTTGTTCGACATTTTCATCCAAGAATCATTTCCTGAAAAAGAAGTCCTCCATGGCAAGAGTTGGAATCGTTTTTGGATTGCTGCTGTGTGGTTTGACCTATGCCGCCATGGTTTGGGACGCGGATAAAATTCCAGCGCAGTTCATTCCGATGATGTTTGGAATCCCGTTGCTGTTCTGTGGGGTGGTCGCTCTGAACCCGCATCGCAGGAAAATATCGATGCAGTTTGCTGCAAGTGTCGCCGGTTTGGGTGGCGTTTTCGGATCGCTCTGGTGTGTGACGCGATGTATTCGTCTGGCAAGCGGAAAGTTGGTTGGAATGCATGGTCTGACCGTCATTGCGATAATGTCAATTTTGTGTCTGGTATTTGTTGTGCTATGGTGCCGTTCGTATTTTCAAATGCGACGCAGGCAAAACGCCAGCGCCGAGCATGTGGCTGGGAACAGCGATGAAGTTCAAATCTTGAGTCCCAGCGAAGAGACATGAGCGACGATCACAGTGCTTTGGATTCGCTACTGGTTGCCTTCGAGGGAACCGATCCGTTGAGGACGCGGGTTTACCGCGTCCTTTCGGCATTGCCGTGTGAGGTCCAGCGGGATTTCATGGATGATCCACGTTTCTGCATTCGTCCATTAACACGGAAAAACTCCTGCGAAACGCTGCTTGCTTTACCGGCCCCAGATGGTTCAGTCAGTCGCTGCGTTGTTCTGAAGAAACGGCTGGCTAGTTGTTCACTGGCCTTTGGGCTGTATGTGATCGCCCATGAGTTGGCACACGCGTACCTTCGCAATGGGCCATGGCAGCAGTTTGCCGATCCCGAGGAAGCAGCCGATGCATTAGCCGCCAGTTGGGGCTTTGATAAACCCGCATCCTGGTTCTAGGACACGTGATTCCGAGTCACGCAGATTTCTGATCAGGATTCTTGTTCGATCAAACGTAGAAGACGCGGGATGAACTTGCGAAGCGCGCGAGAGCGGTGGCTGATCGCTCGTTTCACCGTCAAGTCGAGTTCACCAAACGTGCGGTGGTATTCCCGGATAATGAAGAGGGGGTCATACCCGAAGCCAGCACCTCCGCTTCGCTCATGCGCAATGCGTCCTCCACAGCGACCGTTTTCTTCGAGGCGTACTTGCCCCTCAGGGTCCGACAGGCACAGGTAGCAGTTGAAGTGCGCGTCCCGCCGTTCATTAGGGACGGCTTCGAGTTCACGGAGCAACTTGTCGTTGTTCGCTTCATCATCACCGTGCGTTCCCGCATAACGGGCAGACAGAACGCCGGGTTGACCCTGAAGAGCGTTCACTGTCAGACCACTGTCTTCTGCTAGCACCCATCGCTGCAGGTGTTTTGCCTGTTCCGTCGCCTTCAAGGCTGCATTGGCCTGGAAGGTGTCTCCGGTCTCGTCAACGTCGATGGAGTCCGGAATCTCGGCTAGCGTTGTCAGGCGTACTTGATCCTCTGGTAGCAGCAAGCGAAGTTCGATTAGTTTTTTCGCGTTATTTGTACCGAGGACAAGTTCGAACATGATCAACGATTTCCAAAGGTTGCGCCGTACAGGCTGCGTCGGGTTGGTTTGGGAACAGAGATGGGAGTCGGCTCAACATCGAAAGGAATCATCGCCACGTTGTTGCTCGCGACGCCTTTACTTCCGGCAGGGACCTGCTCGGCGAGTTCCGGTCGCACATTAAAAGCACTGAACTCTTTCATCACTTTGCGAATTTCAGGGGCGTATTCAAAGCGACCATCTGGCAATTCCCGGCCCAGCGTATCAAAACTTCCGATCGTTACCAAGGATCGAGAGCGATCGTGGAATTGGTAGGCCTCGACACCCTGAGCTCGTAATTTACGGGTCATCTTGTCAGCATCAGCGGCAAACTTGTCGAGTCGTGCCATGCTTGGTTCAATGTCATCCTGTTTCTTCATGTCAATGATCTTGCCAAGTCCTTCAAACGTCTTGACCACGACTGTGTATTTGCCGTCACACTTCATCAAGCTGTGCTTGGTGCCTTCGTTTAGTTGATGGACGAACGAGTCGACTTTGGGAGCTGCGAAGTATTCTTCGGGCAGCATCGGGTTGCGAGTGACAAAAGCGTTGCCCATGGGACCCCGCGATTTACTGGCACCTGCTTTGAGCAAACGGTGGGTAATCGCCTTGACGGTCGTCACCGGATTGCTGCGGTCTGTTTCGGCCGCCACATCATCTGGATTCTCATAGACCTTGGGCTTGGCAGTGCGGATCTTTTCCAGATCCTTTTCCACGCTCGGGTGTGAGACAGAGTCGTATTCACCCACCAGAACGGCATACGCATCGTATTGGTAGCGATTGGCATACCGAACGGAACGCGATGTGTTCGCGTTTCTACCAATCGTGCCCGTGAAATCGAATTTTTCTTTGTAAATGTAAGCAGCCAGATTCAGGTCGTCGCGAATCTCCAACGCGAGACGCTCGGCACGTTCTTTGGAGCCTGCGCCCACAAAGTTGGTTGCCAGAATGAGCCACGGCCCGTCTTCTTCGCTCAGTTCATAGCTCTTGGAAGCATCGGCTTCGACTGCCGGCGCTCGCTTGAACATCTTCAGCAAGCTGGGAGGGTCAGCCTGAAGCACACCAGTGCAAAGGAATAAACATGATAGTGAAAGTACAGTTGCTCGTTTCATGACGAATCCGTGAATTCCGCAGGTTTGCGACAAAATTGATTCAAGAATCGTGTCTTAGCAGAACAGGATAACTCGGCGAAAGACACATTTGCGGTCTCTTTCAAATGCTTGCAAAACAGCCCTGAGTTGAGAGATCAGACAGACAGCGTCGGTATTCCAAGTAGCCGTAGAGTCGCTTCGTAATTGCAGGCAAAACACGCTTGTTGGAACTTCTGCCCTCGCTCACCATGCAACCCACGTGAACTGCAACACAGGGATAAGAAACACAGGGATAAGAAACACAGGGATAAGAAACACAGGGATAAGAAACACAGGGATAAGAA
>JAPOKD010000480.1 GCA_029977825.1 Planctomycetota bacterium
CAGAGAGATGAGCAGGTAGTTCTGATTAGCAAAGATCATGGGGATGCCATTCTGGAAAGGTATGGGGCCGTTCACGCGAGGTGTATCATAACCACGGTCAGCTGTTTCGGCACGACGATGCGGTTGTTTTTTAGCATCGACTGCGCTGATTTTATTTTGCAATGGACAGCAGCAGGCTTGCACGATCCACGGAAATCTTCTCCGTCGTATTTCCCCAACATAGCAGCGTGGCAGTTCGAACTCCGCTAGACTGCTGGACTGCCAAATCACTCGGCTAGGGGATCGTTCCCTTTTACCAGTTCGGTAATTCGGCATTGCTGCATTTCACAACACTTGTGCGATGTCACTGCCTGTCCGCTAATCCTGTTCCTCCGTATTTCCATGTTCAGGATGTCCCGGATCAAGATAAAACCGTTGACGCATTGTTTGGAAAAATTTCTACGACCACTCTCTCCGCACGTGTACCTATGACTCGTCATGCAACTGTCTATCGGGATCTGTTTTTTATACTTGCTTCGCTCATGTGCTGGCCGACAGCGTGCCATAGTCAAATGCTGGCAGGGACAGCCAAGGTAGATATCACAGATTACCAGGCGGGGCCTGTTCATGATCCGTTGTACGTCAAAGCCCTTGTCTTGAAGCAGGCAGACCTTCAGGTTGCCATCGTAACGGTTGATGCAGTGGCAATCGGAGGGATTGGTCGGCTAAAGGATCGATATTTGCCAACCGTGCGTTCAGCAATTCATGACAGACTTGGTATCCCTGCTTCAAATGTGCTTGTAAACGCCAGCCACTGTCATGGGGTTGTCCGTGGTGACACGGATGAACTGACGATTCAGGCCATTCAGGCTGCCGCAGAGAATTTGATGCCGGTGCGTGTTGGCGTTGGGTCGGGGCATGAGGATCGTGTAGGAGAAAATCGTCGTTTGCGTATGAAAGATGGTCGTGAGATCGATGTGCGTCACGCTTATTCAATGCCACCCGATGCGGAGGTAGCAGGGGTGGGGCCGATCGATCCACAGATTGGCGTGCTGCGGCTTGACCGGTTATCAGGCCAGCCACTGGCAGTGATATACAACTACGCCTGTCACCCAATTCAGGGCGTTCCAAGTGGCGCAAATACCGCCGATCTCACAGGGCTCGCATCCACAGTCATTGAAGACAATCTTGGTGACGGGGCAATGGCTTTCTTCTTGCAAGGTTGTGGTGGCGACATTAATCCTGTCTTTTACAAGCATGTCGACCAGCCGCGAGATGCAGTCACCTTGGGTAATCTACTCGCTCTGAGCACATTGAAGGCTGTTCGCAGTATTGAGACGAAAGCTGACAGCCGATTGAAGTGGATCAATGAGAAACTTGAGTTGCCCAGAGCTGACCTCGCTGAAAAAATAATTCAGCAGGAACAACAGCAATTGGAATTGGCCAGAAGTTTGCGTGGTACCACGTTAAGCATGAAGACCTTTTTGCCGCTTGTGGTTAAGTATCGTCTGTCTGATCAATATCCAGCCTATTATTCGCATCGTTATCTGCATGAAGAGAAGCTGGGACGTAAAGAACTGGCCGCCTTGGATTCACGCAACCTTCGTGACATCGAAGCGTATGTCAGCAATGTCGAGACGATGGAACAGTTGACGCGGATCAACACCAACCTGCGTTTGTTGCGGATGCATCAAAAACAGAACATGGAGGCGCCGGAACGAACAGTTTCCGTAGAACTGATAGGGTGTCGTATCGGAGATTTCGTGCTGACGAGTTTTCCAGGGGAATTGACTGTACAGATTGGATTGAATCTGAAAGAAAAATCACCTCATGATCAGACCTTTGTTGCTGGCTACACCAATGGCTACATCTATTATGCGCCGACCACCAAGCAGTTGGCCAACGTAGGTGGGGCTCAGGAGGACAGTGACTGTATCCTCGCACCACAGTGGCAGGGAATCTACGAGCAGAAGGCACTGGAAATACTGAAACAGCTTTGAGTTTGTCTGGTAATTCCACTACTGTATTCACCTGAGTCAATGTTGGTGGGGCGTCTTGTTTGTGGGCAAGCTGACATCGATCAGGGGGCGTGCAATCGACTGCCCGGTAATGGAATCGATGCTAAGTGGTTGGAAACCCTGGCGACTTCCAGACTCTTACACAGGAACACCGATGGTAGATGAACCACGAGATGCCGAATCTCCTCATGAAGCGAAACTCAAGGCAGGTTGGCAAACGCGAAAAGAAAAGGCGATCGATGCCGCTAATAGTCCCGGCAAAAGCCGTTCGGACCATGTTCATCAGAATCTTAAAATTCATTTGATGGTCGGTCTTCTTGTTATCGTCACCACGATTGTGCTGTTCGTGATTTTATTTTGGGACGAGTGGCAGTTGCTTGACTTGCTGAACCCTTTCTCACTCGGGATGCTGTTTGCTTAACCCCTGCTGCGGGGTAGACCATGCAGTTTGCCAGCGTACAAGAGACAGCTCGACCGCAAAGAAAAAACGATTTCATGCAAAGCAGACGTCATCAGCTTCAATGTCGTATTTCCCGCACGCTTTGGGCGGCTCTTGAGACAGAGCAATCGCGTACTGGCGACAGTATCGCTCATATTGTGGAACGGGCTCTGGCAAATGAACTTGATCTCAAGCATCATTCACTCTTTCAGGTGTCCACCAGTTCTGCTTTGGTTGAAGGTGTGTTCGATGGTTGTATTTGCGTTCAGGATCTGAAGCGTCACGGTGACTTTGGCTTGGGGACCTTCGAAGGCCTGGATGGAGAGATGGTGATGTTGGACGGTGTCTGCTACCAAATATGTGCGGGCGGTGTAGCCCACGAAGTTGCGGACAGCACGTTTGTTCCATTTGCCACGATCACCAGATTTATAGCCGATCAGCGCTTTGCAGTTGAGCAGGCTGGCAGTTTGAATGAGCTATTGAGCCAAATCGATCATCAGCGACCATCAGATAATCTGTTTGCGGCGTTTCGAGTTGATGGGATCTTTGAGAGAATTTCGTTGCGTGCTGCTTGCAAAGCGGAACCCGGCGAAAAACTTGTCGATGCGATTGAGCACCAAAGTCAATATGTAGCTGAGAGCGAAACGGGGACCTTGGTTGGATTCTGGGCACCTTCGTATGCGACTTCCATTGGTGTGCCGGGGTATCACTTCCATTTCATCAACGCAGAGAGAAATCTTGGAGGCCATGTTTTCGACCTGAGAGCAAAGAAGCTTCAAGTCGGCATGCATATTGAGACCGATATCCATTTGGCGATCCCCGAGACACAGCAATTCATGGCTGCAGATCTCGCGGCAGATACGAGTGCTGCTTTGGACCGTGCAGAGAAAAATTCGCAGCGTGAATAAGCGGCCGCGTGGGGTGGCCTTCTCTGTGCTTGTTTCCCTCGCTCGTTTTCGTCGCGTTGGTGCGTTGAATGAGTTGGCGGATGGATGTATTTCAGCCAGAGATGTTTGTTGTGGTGCGGTCTTGCGATTTAATGATCAGCGTCCGAATTTCACAGCCAAAGCTGATGCTACCAAAATCATGATGGCGAGTATGGTGGCAACAAGTACGAATCGAGTTTGTGATGTTGATTGGGGTTCAGGCACCGTCACGTGAAGACGTTCCGTAAGAGAACTCTCTTTGGTTTCTGTCGACAGGGGTGATTTGTCGGGTTGGGGCTGGCGTTGGTCAATCGCGTTGTCAGGGCTGAAGGACGGTCCAGAGTTGACGGTGGAAGGAAATGGTGGTGCTGGTTGTTCGTCGAGAATGGTTTGTAAACGGACAATGACTTCAGCAGCAGATGCCGGTCGTTCATCACGGGACTTTGCCAGCAGTTTTTCAACCAGCAGTGACAAGTCAGGTGGGCAGGTGGGAATGATTTCATGAAGTCGAGGTGGCGGGTCTTCGATGTGCCGGCGCATCATTTCCATCAGTGTGGGAATTGAGGCATCGACGATGGCGAATGGTGGGTACCCGGCAAGGCAATGGAATAAGTTGCATCCCAATGCGTATAGGTCCGCACGCTGGTCGATGTTTGAGTCACCCACGGCCTGTTCTGGTGGGAGGTAGTTGGCTGTTCCAACTGCCGCGCCAGCAGCAGTAAGCATCGGTGAATCCATGTCACGTGCCAGGCCAAAGTCGCCAATTTTCAGTCGACCGTCTTCCGCGAGGAAAATGTTGGCAGGTTTTAAGTCTCGGTGCAGGATTCCGTGTTCGTGAAAATGATTCAGGCCGCGACAAATTTGAATTCCACACTCGCATACTTCACGCCATGAAAGAGTCTGGCGACGTGCCAGCACGGCATCCAATGATCCCCACGGCAGGTATTGCATCGCGAAATACAGAACACCGTCGTCAACACCGCAGTCACGATAAGCAACAATGTGGGGATCATCGAGCTTTTGTGCGACCGTGATCTCACGAATGAATCTTGCGTGTATTTCTTCGACCTCTTCTGCCTCGGGACGCATGATCTTGATCGCTACCTTCTCCGATTGATGGCGAGTGTCTTTCGCAACAAAAATGGTTCCTGCTCCACCCTGTCCGATTTTCTGAGTGATGACGTAGGGTCCAAGCTTTGTCCCAGCACCCACTTCACGGTCTTGCATATCGTGTAACTTTCCTTGGTCGCTTTGCCGGGCTGCCAGTAAATTCCAGTGATGTACCAATTCCAAAGTCGGCATTTTACCGCACGTATTTTGGCCTTCAGTCCAGATTCTCGGGGCGAGGCTCCGAGTTTGCCCGGGGGAAGCAGGCTCTGGAAAACCTGGACTTTTGAAACCAGAAATTGTGAGATAAATCCCACAGGGTCGTGGAAAATTGGCTATATTTACCTATGGTCCCCCCCGCGGGACTATGTCGGGCTTGCTTTGGGGTGGTTCTCGGTTGGTGGGCAGTATTGCAAATACAACTTTGTAATGATGCTGCTGGCCGGATGACATTGGCATGGACTTATACGCAGATGTACTGACTTCCCGTTGGGGCAATGCCGGGAATACTTTGCATGCTTCGGAGTTGCAAATGAATACCGAAAGACGCGTCGGATTCACACTGGTCGAGTTACTGGTTGTGATAGCAATCATTGGGGTTTTGGTGGGA
>JAPOKD010000215.1 GCA_029977825.1 Planctomycetota bacterium
AGATGAAACGCGTACACCTCCTGCGTATACACCTCCTGCGCGTAGCCCCCCTGAAAGATGCCTCTAAACTGACCGGCATAGCACCGCTCCGCGTACGAACGGATCCACCTCAGAGGCCTGTGACTCCGAGGCCTGTGACTCAGAGGCCTGTGACTCAGAGGCCTGAGCTCATGGGACGTCGTGTGATGACAACATCTAAACATCGAAACATCCCACCAGTCGTATCGCGAGCCTCCTAGAACAGCTTTCTGGTCTGCACGAGAGCTTTCTGGATCAGCGACCGAATGGGTTGTTTTGACTGAAAACCACGTAATTTGCGTCTTTTCCAGCCATCTTCACCGGGCGTGTACATGATGATCTGCGGGATTGTCTTTTCTCCCTGAGTCAATTTGGCGGCTAGGGTTGGGTTTTCATCACGGTTGATCACCACAAAGCTCACCTCATCCAGTTCGCCAGTCTTGGCCATCGGGTTCAGAGTACTCTCCTTCAAGACCCGACAGGCTGGGCACCACGGTGCCCCCACGACCACTAAGAGCGGCTTTTTCTTGGCAAGAGACTCCGTATAAGCCTGTGCATAACTTTTTTGCACTGCCTGATCTGCGGGTGCAGTCGTCAGCACAACCGTAATTAGCAACGAAAACATCTGTAGCTCCATCAATGTAAAAGTTTTGCGTCAGCGTGAGCGTCAAACGGCGAAGCTACCCTGCTCCAATCCCAAGTTTCGGAGGTCATTACGGGCCTCGAGCCAAGCTAAAACGGACAAAAAGTACTCTGCCGCCGAACAAGCGTGAGCAGCCGTCTGCCACTCACGCAAGCTGATTTGCAGCCCCGCGTTTGGACCTGCTCAATCACTTGAAACAAGTCAAAAATCCTTTCGCCCCCCTTTGCAACTCTGGCACCAGTGATGGCGGAACCATGGGTCGATGCAAAACCCGACGCTTTTGCAAGCATGACGAATTCACGGTCTGGGCAAGCTGGCGGGAGTATAAAGACAGCGCAGACGGGGGCAAGTGGAGAGGGGCAGAGGAAACACGATTCCATGTCAATCGGCTCGTTTTAAAAAGTTGCAATGCCAGCGGACCCACCACATGGGCGAGACGCTAAACTGTTGTAGATTAGAGACTTCGGTCATCTATAAATGGTCTCTTGCCGCCCTGAATGAACAGAAGTCACCGAATTCAGAAAGCGGGCGAATATCCTGGCCCGCCGAGTAAAATCGTTGTGAACAACCTGTCGCTGTTTTCCACCATCTCTTTGCCAAAGTCTTTATGAAACTGCGGATCGGACTTATCGGACTTGGTGACGGCTGGCAAACAAGACATCGGCCAGCCTTGCGGATGCTGCACGACCGCTTTGATGTGCGAGCGGTTTTCAGCCCGGTAGCCAAACTTGCTGAGAACTCTGCCAATGAATTCCAGGCAGACGCAGTCGATGGTTACCGTACGCTTGTGTCTCGCTGCGATATCGATGCTGTGATGGTGCTTCAGGGCACGTGGCTGGGATGGCTACCAATCCTGGCCGCCTCTGAGGCTGGCAAAGCGATCTATTGGGCGGGCAATCTTGACTTCGATCCAGAAAAAGATCAGCACGTTCGAGACACGATTGAGGAGTCTGGCGTTGCGTTCATGGCCGAGTTTCCGCGGCGTTTTGCACCTGCCACTCTTCGACTTCGCGAACTGATTGCCACGCGGCTTGGCGCGCCTCAGTTGCTTTTCTGTCACCATCGAACTCCCGCTGCCAACAACGAGCGTCGACACCAGACACAACAAGCCAGGTCAGAATTCATCGAATTGATCGACTGGTGTCGCTATGTGGTTAACCGCGAACCGGTCCACGTTGCCTCGACTTTTCACCAAATCAATGAAACGTCCGGGTATCGATCTCTCAGCCTCGATTTCCCTGCGACAACCAAACTTCCAGCAGTGACTGCCCAAATCAGCAGCGGGAATTACATCCAGCCGTCGTGGCAGGAAGCCATCGGGTTCCGTCCACCATCGGCCATGCAAATCTGCTGCGAACGCGGGGTTGCTTTCGTTGACCTGCCTGCCAATCTGGTGTGGTTCGACGACGCCGGACGCCATCTGGAATCTCTGGAAACGGAACTGCCGGTGGGTGAGCAACTGCTGACACAATTTCACCGCTCTGTCACAAGTCTGCTGCGGAACATGAGCGACTTGAATGATGCGTATAGGGCAGCCTCGATTTTCTCGGCAGCACAGCAAAGTGAAACCACAGGCCGTCGCATTGCAGTCTGAGTCATGCTCGGACCACGCGACACCCATCACGCTGCGGCTGGCCCTGCAACATACCTAATTCCAGAGACACGTTGCTGATCCTCGGCAAGCAAACAGGGCACGCAAACAGCTGCCGGAATGCATTCCGCTTGACGCGGGATACACGTGCGGTGAACAGTCGACCTCACTCGGGAACAGCGATCACCTCACGCCCGTTACGCGTCGACATTCCCTGCCACAGGTCACGGTCAATGGAATCAGTCACAAAACGTACTGAACCATCCAACAACGCAACAGTCACACCACCAGTGTGGTAACTTCTCGCGGTCACCGCAGCGTAGGTGCGGGGAACTGGGCTCGCTGCGTTTTTACCTTCGCGGAAATTCGTAAAATCGACGTCGTAATCGTTGCCCTGATTATTTAAACACAGAATTTTCTTGTTTGGCGTGAACGTGGTCGTGAAGCCCGACTGATGAACCCGTCCGTCAACCCACTCAGTGTGTCCAGTCTGGGTCTTCAGAGACCCCCCGTAGCCGCAAATCTGGCTCTCGATGTTCGGCATTGCCATGTTGCCTGTAATCGCAGAATCACGAATGTAGGGACTCCAGGCTTTGACTTCAGCGAAAGCCAAAGTCTGCGACAACCCATCCAGACAATCTCGAAGCTTTCTGCCACGTCCCGCGGTGAACATCCCCTCGCCAACGTTTTGGCCATTTCTATTCTCGGAATCATAGACAAACCATTTTCCAGCCGAATAGGCATAGTTGATCGGGTAATGGATCGCCTCGCCATTGTCTCCGGTTCGCAGACGATCATTCGTTTCACTCGGGCACAGATAAGTGGGAACTCGATAACTCGCGATCGGCCGATCAACACCATCGACACGAATGGTTGAGATCTTGTAACCACCGGAATAATCAATCGCATCAGCGAGGGAAATCGCCTCCACGAAAGGCAAAATTCTTGCCTGTGCGGACCAGCCATCACCTGTCATGTTCGGCTTCGTCCACGCTGGCGGAAGCTGCTTCATGGCCGACTCATAGTTATGACACGCGAGAATGACCTGCTTGATGTTATTCTGGCAGCTCATGCGTCTGGCTGCCTCGCGAGCGGCTTGCACCGCTGGCAACAATAACCCAACCAGAATGCCAATGATGGCAATGACAACAAGCAATTCGACCAGTGTGAAGGCAGAACGTGCGGCGAAACGTGGCATAAAAGCAACTCCGAGGACGTTTATCGTTATTGCGAATCAGTCGCAACAAGGACAGTTTTAGCTGTCGAGCGGACTTTACGCAACGATCGCAGCGAAAAAAAGAACGAAAAGTTTGGGGCTACCTTTCGATCACCGCCCAAATCGACCACTTGCTTGGGCGAAAAATCGCTCAAACGAAGTCCAACCACTTCTCAATTGCTCGCCGGTTGGATGGAAATGCCATCCGAGAGAGGTGCTGTTGGGTGGGTTTGACCCACAAAAACCCATCCAACTCGCCGTCCGCAAGCCTTATCACTGTCTGATCGGCCACGCGACACAGATAGAACAAATCGATTACCGGAGAGACAGCGCCGGCGTATTCGTAGAGATTCGGAAAAGAAGTCAGGTAGGTCGCCTCACTGACGCACAAATTGGTTTCCTCGAGCACTTCTCTGCTCAAAGCCCGCTCAATGGTCTCATCCCGATCAACAAATCCCCCCGGTAATCCCCACTTTCCTTTCCCCGGTTCTCGGGCGCGTCGCACCAGTAGCAGCTCACCTTGCTCGTTCGTCACCAACCCGCCAACAGCGGCAACAGGACCGAAAAAGTTGGCAAAGCCGCATCGCTTGCACCGGAACGGCACACAACCTTGGTCCTCAGCGTCAGTTTCCTTGCCACAACGCGGACAAAACCGACAGGCTTTTTCAATTGACGTAGAGTCCATGACTAAGTGTGCTCACTTTTGTTGACGACGTTGGCTCGAGACTTCGCCCCAAACGTGACCGACTGATAACAGATAACGTCGCTGTCCAACACTACACTTTGCCCATGACAGTGCCACCGCCCCACTCATTGCCTGGACCATGGCGGTGCTACGCGATTGACATGCTTTCCAACGTTTACCGAAATTTCAGTTTTCGCGAATCACGATATCGTCAAAAGCATTCAGGTCATCGAAGGAACCGATCCCCACCCTTCCAGCACCGAAATTACGATCAACCACTTCCATGTGAGGCGTCTTCATATCATCGAAGTACACCTTGATCGTGCCGTCTGCGAGATTTCGGCTAACCCTAACCGTGTGCCACTCATCATCCCATGGAGTCAACTTTTCATTCTTGGTTAGCGCGAGACGGGGTGCTTCTTTGACAATCATGATCTGTCCACTATGCGGATCTGGCTTTGCTCCCAAGTGAACATAATAAAAGTGCTGATCATCTTGATAACCGAAGAAAACACAGCAATCACGATGATTCCCTGTATCCTTGGTGCTGCGAACTTTGAAGGTGATATCAAAGCTACCCACCTTCAGATCCTTAATCAGTGCAACGTGTCCCGGACTTCTGACAGGTGGCTTATACTTGCTACCTCTCGAAGTAATTTCGATCACTGATCCGGTATTTGATTTTTTTAGCTGCCAACTTGCAGGGTCCAGAATTTCCCATCGATCAGTGCCCTTCTCGAAATCTTCTTCGAAGACGACTTCAGGTGCATCGGCCCAAACTGCAGCTGGCAACAACAGACAAGGCACCAGCAGTAACGGATTCAATATCTTCATCTTCTTCATGATTTGATCAGGTATTCCATGAGTACTGGAAACAAAGCACAAGCAACTCGAGGCCGCCTCCGAACGCACAGTTTAGCCCGCAAACTTGTTGTTGTGTGATCAAGTATCAACAATACAACGCCAGCGATCGAAAGCTGCGTCAGCAACGCACCCAAACACAGCCTAAACACCATCAACTGACCCTGCTGCAGCTGCCACGTCAAAACATCGATGCGGCAAACGGTCTTTATTTTGCATTTTGACTCCCGTCTCCAGCACAACCAGGAGATCCAACCATCACATTAGCGACCCCCGATTTAATTGTTCTGGTCACGTACGTGATCGTTGTGATTGCCTTTGGCTGCTGGTTTGTCCGCAAGAGTGGGACATCCAATGAGTTCATCGCAGCAGGTGGGTCACTGCCGGGCTGGGCAGTCGGGATGTCGATCTTTGGCACCTATCTGAGCAGTAACACTTTTCTGGGCAATCCGGGGAAGGCTTATGGAGGCAACTTCAACGGCTATCTATTCACACTTTCGCTACCGCTAGCCGTCTGGATCGCCGCCAAGTACTTCGTCCCGTTTTATCGAAAAAGCGGACAAATTTCTGCCTACCAGCATCTGGAAGACCGTTTTGGCTTGTGGGCCCGCACTTACGCCATGTTGTGTTACCTGCTCACGCAAATCGCGCGGGTTGGAACCATCATGTTTGGAGTGGCGATCGGGCTGCATGCGCTAACGAGTTGGGATGTCACCACGATCATCATCACAACAGGCTTGCTTGTCACACTGTACACGCTGCTGGGTGGCATCGAGGCAGTGATTTGGACGGATGTCGTTCAATCCATCGTCTTGATGGGAGGAGCACTTCTCATTTTCGGGATGTTGATTTTCGGCATGCCCGACGGGCCAACCCAAGCTTGGACGATTGCAAAGAATGCCGGAAAAATGGAACTTGGCAGCTGGGATATCGATCCCACACAAAGCACGGTATGGGTGATGCTTCTGTTTGGCCTATTCATCAACCTTACAAATTTTGGCATCGACCAGAGCTTTGTCCAACGGTACCACACCGCCTCGAGCGAACAGGAGGCCAAACGTGCGGTGTGGCTAGGAGCGTTCATGTATGTACCGATTTCGCTGCTGTTCTTTTTCATCGGCGCCACGCTCTTCTCCTATTATGAAATGCAACCGAGTCTGCTCAACGAAGTGCGACAAACCGTAGCAATCCAGAATGAAGTAGACGCGGCCACCCTCGAGGCAGCCGACATCGG
Source organism: Planctomycetota bacterium (assembly GCA_029977825.1). Lineage (GTDB taxonomy): Bacteria > Planctomycetota > Planctomycetia > Pirellulales > Pirellulaceae > Rubripirellula. The sequence continues at coordinate 6,249 of JAPOKD010000215.1, forward strand.
TGATCGCGTGCTGCCACATTTCATAGCGACAAAACTGCCACCGGGCCTGGCAGGATTGTTGATTGCAGCCATTTTTGCTGCGGCCATGAGCAGTATTGATACGTCTCTCAATTCTTCCGCTACCGTCATTTTGAAGGATTTGTACCAACGCTACTTCAGACGCGAGGTAACAGAACGTGAGGCGATGTACGTGCTGAGACTTGCAACGATTGCCATCGGGTTTATCGGCACCATGACAGCACTTCTGTTGATTGGCCAAAAAAGCATTCTTGATGCGTGGTGGCTTTTGCAGGGGGTCTTTTCCGGCGGAATGCTGGGACTATTTCTACTAGGGATCATGGCACGTCACGCTAACGCTGTCAGTGGTTTGATCGCGATTGTCATTGGCGTCATCGTGATTGGCTGGATGACATTATCTCCAGAGAATGACGCGCTACCTGAGATGCTTCGCAATCCGCTTCACGCGAATCTGACCATCGTTGTCGGAACCGTGACCATCTTTCTCACAGGTCTTCTGATCAGTCATGCTGTTAATCCGCTGTCAAAAAGTTCGCTGCCAAACGCTGAATCACAGAAACCGGACGAAACAAAACCGCAGGGACCGTACGACGACTGATCCAAGCACGCACAAATCTGTGCTGTTGCAGGAAGATTCAGCTTTCCGGCATCAATACAAAATCCGTCCGTCACGATGACATTCTGTATCGTTGTGAATTTTTGACGAACATGAATTGCCGGACCGAACCACTTTTACTTCAAGCGTGAAAGATGGCGTGTCAATCGGAATGCATCCCGAGCATCACACCACAAACCCTACACTCAATACTCAATGCGACCTTCTCTCCCACTCAGCGCGTAACGAGTTACAATGTAGAGCTGTTACGATCGACAACAAATGCTGTATTTACGTCACGTCATTTGCATATCTCTTTCAGGAAATACCTAACTAATGTATCGACGCCAGTTTCTTAGGACGACCGCCGCTTCGGTTGCTGCTTCCACTGCTTTGCCCGCACTATCCTTTGCAGATCACCATGAGGGGCATGCTCCTTTCAAAATCTCACTGGCCGAGTGGTCTTTGCATCGAACACTTCGCGACAAATCCAAAAACCTGACCAATCTTGATTTCCCCCGAATCACCAAGCAGGAATTTGGAATTGATGCAGTTGAATACGTCAATCAGTTCTTCAAGGACAAAGCGAAGGACGACAAGTACCTTGCCGAGTTGAAGCAACGTTGCAACGACGAGGGAGTCAAAAGCCTGTTGATTATGGTCGATGGCGAGGGACGACTCGGTGCCGCCTCAAGCGAGGAACGCAAGAAGGCAGTGGAAAACCACTACCAGTGGGTCGATGCGGCAAAATCACTTGGCTGTCACTCCATTCGAGTCAATGCTGGCAGCAGCGGCAGCTACGAAGAACAACAAAAACTGGCCGCTGATGGGCTGCGAAGCCTGAGTGAGTACGCCAAACCACACGGGCTCAATGTGATTGTCGAGAATCATGGCGGTCTAAGTAGCAACGGTGCGTGGTTGGCAGGCGTGATCACCAAGGTCGGAATGGATAACTGCGGAACACTTCCCGATTTTGGCAACTTTTACATCACACGTGGAAAAAACCCGGAAATCTATGATCGCTACAAAGGTGTCGATGAATTAATGCCCTTCGCGAAAGCCGTGAGCGCCAAGACCCATGATTTTGACGAGAACGGGAACGAAGTCCACACGGACTACGAAAAAATGATGCGTCTTGTCTGCGACAAACACAACTACCACGGCTACGTGGGCATTGAATACGAAGGCGGAAAAGCCGGCGAAATGGAAGGCATCCGCAAGAGCAAAGCCCTGCTGGAAAGCATTGCCAAGAAGCTTACAACCAAAGCTGGATAAGCGGCACAGGACCTGCACTGCGTCCCGGTGAATTCCGGGACGCGGATGGTCTAATGCCTGTGTGTTGCCAAAAAATGAGCGTCAAGTCTCGCAAACCGATCGCAATGGCAGCGAATCAAATTTGAAGCTCATGAAACAGTTCAGTATCCAGGCAGACCCATGACAGCGTTGAACCACTTGCATGC
>JAPOKD010000804.1 GCA_029977825.1 Planctomycetota bacterium
ATGATCCGTTGCTCAGTCCTGCCAACCTGTCCCGCCTTAAGGCTGAGGTTGAGTCATGTTTCATTGACGGCAAAGCAGTCAAGAAGGCGGTTGATTTTGAATATCCAGACTACTTCTTCCAGAAATAGATCGACGTTGCCCGACAGTCTGTTGACACCGCGCAACGACAAACGAAGTTGAGCCCAGAACGGGGCGTCCCGGAAAACTGAACAAAGACAACGAACCGACAGAAGATCGCGCTACGAAGCAAGAGAAAAAGGCACCTGCTCAAGATGGTTGTGCAGACCGTGCTATCGTGGAGCCGGCTGATCATTGATATCATGCCCTGTCAACTTCAATGCATTTCTCTATCGGGATTTCGTTCCAACATGCAATCTGTCGTCATTGATGAAGCCTACGAGTTTGTGCCACCCTACCGTGGAACGTGGTGGGCTCGAGGCCTGCAATGTATCATGCCGCGATTCTTGCGAAAAAGCTACGGCATCGAGTCGATAGAATGCAAGGGCCTGGAACACCTTGAGGAATCAATCAAGGCTGGTCACGGGATTTTACTGGCACCCAACCACTGCCGTCCTGCGGACCCCTCGGTGATCAATGAGGTGTGCCATCGCGTTGGACTGACGCCGCATACGATGGCAAGCTGGCATCTTTTCAAACAAAGCTGGTTGCAGCGTTTCATCCTACGTCGCATGGGAGCCTTCAGCGTCTATCGTGAAGGAATGGATCGCCAAGCACTGCAAGCAGGTGTCGACATACTTGCAGAAGCCAAGCGGCCACTAGTCATTTTTCCCGAGGGCGTCATCACTCGGACCAACGACAGACTGCTGGCCTTGATGGATGGAGTTTCCTTCATTGCGCGATCAGCTGCCAAGAAACGAGCAGCACTGACACCACCGGGCCAAGTGGTGGTCCACGCAGTCGGGATTCGTTACCACTTTCACGGCAACATCGACGAAGCAATTCACCAGACCTTGGATGATATCGAGAAAGCACTCTCTTGGCGTCCACGACGTGACCCAGATCGCACACAACGGATTTATCGTGTTGGCGAAGCTTTGCTGTGGCTGAAGGAAATTGAATATATCGGCGAACCACAGACTGGACCGATTCCAGAACGGCTGGAAAATCTGATCAATCAGATCCTCAACCCCATTGAGAAGGAATGGCTGGATGGGAAAACCAATGGAACAATCGTCAATCGCGTGAAACAACTCCGCATTGAGATTCTCCGTGACATGATCACCGAGGAACTACCTGAAGAAGAAAGAAAACGGCGGTGGAATCAACTGGCCGACATGTACATCGCACAGCAACTCGGGCACTACCCACCAACATACGTAAAGTCGGTCCCCAGTAACGAACGACAACTGGAAACGGTTGAGAAATTCGAAGAGGACCTGACCGATGTAAGCCGGATTCACCGGCCAATGTCTGCGACCGTCGAAGTGGGCCCAGCGATTCCCGTTGCAACAAAACGAGACAGAAAAGCCAGCGAAGATCCAGTCATGGCGGCAATCGAACAGCAACTGCATCAATTGCTGGATCTTCCGTACAGGGCGCACGAGGACAAGAGTGATCAGCTAGCGTAACAACGGCCAAGCAAGCAGGAACAGACACATTGAGCCGCGACTGGCAATCTCGTGAACCGCATCCTGATGACCACTGACCGCTCATTGCCAACGGCAAAGCCGATTTCAAACTGTGAACAAGCAAATGAACATGCTACGGCGTTCCAAGCTGCTTTCGAATCTGTTCCGTGGTTCGCTCAGCCCGTTTGTACGGTTCCAACTGCTCATCCTGATCTCGATGTACATCGGCTATGCAGCTCTGATGCTGTGCCGAAACACGTTGGCTGCATGCAGCGTCGGGATGATGCAAGACGCAACTTTGAACATCGACGAAGCGTCCTATGGGCACTTAATGGCATGGCACTCGGCTGGTGCAATCATGGGAAAACTGGTCACAGGACCGGGGGCTGACCTGCTGGGTGGCCGACGGATGTTTCTGCTCGCACTGTCGTTGACCGCCATCGCGAATGTGGGATTTGCTTTTAGCTCGACTTTTACTCTCTTTGCTGCTTTCAATTTTTTCGGGCAAGCCGCAAAAGCTGGTGGATGGCCCGCGATGGTGCAACTGGTGCGAACCTGGTTCCCGTCGACACGCTATGGACAGGTTTGGAGCGTAATTGCCACAAGCTCCCGTGTTGGAACCATTGCGGCGGGCCTGCTGTTCGGTTTTCTGCTAACGCTGTTGGAATGGCGAAGTGTATTCATCGTCTCTGCCATACTCACCGCCGGTATCATCGCCGTCCTGTATTTCACACTGAAGGAGCAACCGGAGGATGCAGGTCTTCCTACGCTACAGGATCACGAAGACGAAGCACGACGCGAAACTGAACCGGATGTTCATGCGGATACCGACGCGAAAAGAAAGACTGTCGAACATGCATTGGACCACACAACCCTGTGGCAAGCGTGCGCCGCGTTTGCCGCCAGTGGTCGTTTCTGGCTGATTGGATTCAGTATCGTTTTCCTCACCGTCTGCATGGATTTCGTGTACTTTATCCCAGCCTATCTCGCGTCCGAACTCGATTTCAGCGCAGCCAGTTCGTCTGCGGCCGGCACTGCATTCCCGATGGGAATGTTCGCTGCTCTGCTGATCACCAGCTTCTATTACGACCGGCTTTCAAAATTTCAATTGATCGGTGTGATTGGCTGTCAACTGCTGTTCAGTACTGCAGCGGTACTGCTTCTTTGGCGGCTCGATATCCTCCCCGAAAGCATCCAGCCACCAGTTGCCATCAGCACAATTTTCCTATTAGGGCTGGCGATTTCACCAGCGTACTATGTACCGATGAGCGTTTTCTCAGTTGCTTTTGGCGGGAAACATGCTGGTTTTCTCGTCGCGATCATCGATATTTTTGGGTACGCCGCTGCAATGCTTTTCAACTACTTCGGAGGAACCATTGCGAGGGATTACGGCTGGCCAACCTTCCTCTCGATGCTGCTTGCTGTCACCTTACTGGCAACGATGTGCATGGTGAGTTTTCTGCTGTTCGACTGGAGAGCCACGAGGGTAAGTACTCGCTTCGAGAGCAAAGGTCTATAAGGCAAGGTGGCGGGAAAGACCCGCATCGATAACTTTTCAGCTCCGGCATGCTTTCTCTATGCTGCCGGCTGCACCCCCAGCGTTATTCACGAAAGTCCTGTCGGCATTTTCTTCTGCGCCGTTGA
>JAPOKD010001015.1 GCA_029977825.1 Planctomycetota bacterium
AAACCGAAAGTTGATTCTGCTCCGGGGCCTTCGGTTAAAGACCCCAGCGATTCGCCATTTAGCTTTGTGCTGCATGAAGAGTCACAAGTGACACTTACAATACAACCAAACAGAAACCTCGCACTGCTGAACTCAACAGAAGTTTCATCACCAAATTGTCAAAGATCGGTAAACTGCGAGGCCCGAGGGTTCTGTCTCGAAAAGTGATTCCGAGGCAGTCGGGTGACCCGTAGCTGGTCCCGTAATATCCGGGACAGTGTGTTTTTCGTCAACCGGTCAATGCTCGGAAAGTTAAAAAACTTTTAAGCCCGACACAGTTTTGTGAACCGCCAGAATGCTCTGCAAAGAGCGTGGCTGCCACAGCAACGAGGCGGAAAGATAGAGGTCCTTCAGCCTGATGACAAGAGCCGTTTCCAAGTTTCTGATTAAAAACTTCGAGTGGCTTCCATAGGGTGTCAGTATCGTCCGCTGTTTCGGGCTAACAGTAGCAGGAATTGCGGGCTTTTATCGATTTTCTTGATCCAGAGATGTATTTGTGCGTTCTGAAAAACTTTGCCGAGTTTGATGGCAGAACTGACCGCCCGACGGGCTGCGTTCCCCGTTCGGCGCGTTTTCTGCTGTCTTTGCTATGGAATTCGGCGGTCGTATCTGAACCCCTGCGGATGTTGTGCGGAGAAACCTTGATTCCATCGCGATCACTACACCGCTTCATTTCACTGAATGAAAGTGAAACTGCAGGTCCGTCAAAACGGTGTGAACTCACCCTGAATGTGGCAGCACGCGTGCCGTCACACGACTCGGTGGCGACAGAATTTAGGGGACAACACCGCCAAAAGCGGTGAGTGCGAAAAACCTAATCGGTGTGAAGGGCACACGTCTGTCGTCGGCACTTTGATGTCCGTTGACTGCTATGACAGCGGTAAATGCCAGCCATTGGACTACTCCAAAGCTACAGCTAATTCCCAGCGGGCTGAGGTTCTTGGGCGTTTTTCCCGTTTTCAAGGCTGCACCGCCACCGTTGATCGCGTCGCGCCTTCCACGGGGCGTTTGGCGATCTTACCCGCTCTGTACACCCGATTTGATGCTTGAGCAGGCGGTAGGACGCTGCAGGGTGGTCACTCACAACTGACCCGCGAAGGCTCAAGGGCAGGCAAACTTGAACAAGACACAAGAAATTGCAGAGGTTTCGCTCGGGTACGAAGTGGACTGCGTCTTGCCACTTGGAACTGGGACTTCGGCCTGATGCAGTGCGGGGTCAGCTCAATTCACTGGCTGAGTTGAGTGCCGCGTAAAGCTGTTGCCCCAGAATTGTCAGGAGCCCCGCATCGATATTCAGACGCTGGAAAACTGCATTGCTTGGTGGATCGAGATTGTTGCTGCTGATTGAAGCTCGCCCTGACCGGCTGCAGAGGTAGTTGGCGATAGCGACACAGCAGATGGCTTCTGCGTGTGGGCTATCGAGTTGTTGGTCGGCATCGTGGTGGTGACGGGCAACGGCTTGGATTTCTTCCGAAAGGCCCCACTGTTTCAAAATAGCTTCTCCCAGTTCGCCATGGTCCCAGCCAAGCAGTTCGCGTTCAACTGCATGAGTAGGAGACAGGTCG
>JAPOKD010001023.1 GCA_029977825.1 Planctomycetota bacterium
TTCGGGAGATTCACGTCACGCAGGGCGAATACGTTGAATCGGGGCAACTCCTGATGAAAATCGAAAATGATGAATTGCTGAATCGCCTTGAGCAAATGCGGATCAGGGCGCAGCAGTGTGAGATCAAAATTTCGTTGGCGGTTGACGAGCATGATGCCGCAAACGCATACGTGAATCGGCAGGTTCGGGCATCATTGGATGAACAGATAGCCAATCTGCAGCGGCAGGTTCAATGCATGCAAGTGACAGCGCCGCGTTCGGGAACAGTCATTGCAAGGGATCTGAGGAACCTGCTTGGTACCTTTGTGGAAGAAGGCTCCCAGCTGCTGAACGTGGCCGATGATGGCAGTAAAGAGATCATCGCGATGGTAGGGCAACGGGAAATCGATGACGTCCGAGCTTTGGGGAGATCTGAGGTAAAAGTCTGTACTGCAGGGTGGTTAACGTCATCCGGTTTTCTTGAGCGGGTTGAACCACAAGCGCGCGATACACTGGCTTGGCATGCATTGGCCGCCACAGAGGGAGGTCCGTTAACAGTTCGAGAACATCATGATGATCAGGATTCGCGTTCGTTGCGGTTGTTGGAACCCCTGTTTCAGGTTCGGATCCGACCGACTGCGTTGAGGTCCAGTCAGTTGCCTGCTGGTATCCGCGTTACCGCTTCACTCGGATATCGCACAGAAACGGTTTCTTCCCGCGCCGCTGCGCTCCTCACCAACTGGTGGCAGGACGCAAATGCCAAGGTTCAGACACAGTGAAGAACCATTTGTGGATGTGCTATCGCATAGACCCACCCTGATCCAGTGGACGGTCATCCCAACAACTATGCGCTGAATTCATTCCAACCACTTAATCACCGTCAAAGACAGCGTTCTTGATGGCTTGAACGATTGCTCGCCGGCTGATCGAAGATTGAGTCGCCCGATCAACATCGATACCTAGAACTTTTCCCAGTCGAATTGCCAGATCCAGGTCACGTACGCCATGATATTGGTTGGTCGCTTGGTTATTGACATAGATTGTCTCAGTGTCGACCTTGTAGCCAGATTCAATGGCGTCCGACATTTCATTGATCCAGCTTTGTGGAACTCCCGATCGGTGACAGGTCTCCTCGTTCCATATCTCGTCGCCTACACAGAGATTCAATATTGCTAGGGCGCGGTGACGTGGAATTGCCATGGTTCAAATCGTTATGGGACTCAGGATGCAAGAGCGATGAAAGTAAACACGGGTCGAGGGTCCCTTAACTGTATTGGTTCATTACAAGCTGATGGGTTGGGGGAAATCACGTAAAGCCGGTTTAGAGATATCCAATGGCATGCCAATCGAAAAAAGTTTTACGTTTGGAACATGTTGTCAGACCGAATTCCAGTCCAGTATTGGCAATTCGATGCTTTCGTTAAACCGTCGATGGCTTTACCAGCGTTTGACGTGGCTTACGCGGTGGCTTTGCCACAAGGCGAATGATAGGAACGGTTTTCCGGCCACCGTGGAAGGTTCGCTTGCCATCAA
>JAPOKD010000349.1 GCA_029977825.1 Planctomycetota bacterium
CAATTCGGTACAGGCCTCCGAAAGGCACAGCAGGTTTCGCGCGGTCGCGCGTCAGCGGCTCTAATCTTGAACCTCTTCCACCTGCCAAAATTACCGTCAATGTGTCTCGCATGCTTTGGCGCTCCCTACCGTCAGCTTCGATCCCACCCGTGCAAAATTGCCATCACATTCGAACACATGCGAAGCTGCTCCGTTCGAACGTCATTTCAAGCCTAACAGATGCCGCTGATACATGCGTGAGCAAACTGAACTGTCTTTTTCCCTGGCTGTGAAACTGGGCAAAAGACCAAGTGACTGATCCGCGACATGGCTTCCGCAAACAAGAAAACCCGCTGTAAACGGCAAATTTCAAGCCAAGCATGCCAAAGGGACATACAAGCGACTAGTCAGATTTGTAATAATGCCATTCTGGAATGAACTGTGGAACGCAAGGTCGATTCGAACACAAGGCGGATTCGTAAACACTGCGGATTCGTAAGCACTGCGGATTCGATGCCTGTCACGATGGCTGGCGGAGTTCACGGCAGAACCTCCGCTCAGCAGCATGCAATTCCCATCACCAACCCTGAACTGAGAAGCAATCTGAGAGTTCCCACGGAGTTACTGGCATGACGAAAACATTGACACACGCTGGCCTGGCATTGACTGCAATGATGATCGGCTCGCTCGTCACAACCGTACTTTTCATGTTGCCGACCGAACTGCAAACGGTGGCTCAAGCACAAAACCGCGACCTTGCTTCGCTCAACACGCGGCCGCCAGTAGTAAATGCGGAAAATCTTCAGCACGCCCAAAATCTCTCAGACGCGTTTCACAACGTCGCTGAGGCGTTGCGGCCGTGCGTGGTCAGCATCAGCACGAAACAATTCGTCGTGGACCCTCGCGTCAATCGCATCCCGCCTCAATTTCGATGGCAATTCGGTCCACGAGAGCAAACTGGGATGGGCAGTGGTGTGATCGTCAGTCCCGATGGTTACATTCTCACAAACAATCATGTGATTGAAGGAGCTGATTCCCTGACCGTCGAATTGTCAGATGGGCAGACCGTTGCGGGCGCCGTTGTCGGGGCTGATCCCCAAACGGACCTGGCCGTGGTCAAAATTGATGCCCCCAACCTGCGAGCTGCAGCCTTTGGTGATTCTGACACCACACGGGTAGGAGATTGGGTGCTGGCTATTGGTAGCCCCTTTGGTCTCGACCAGACCGTCACTGCCGGAATCATTAGCGGAAAGAACCGGGTTCAAGCGATCATTGCAGATGGCGATGGTTTTGAAGACTTTTTGCAGACCGATGCTGCAATCAACCCTGGAAACTCGGGAGGCCCCTTGGTTAATTTGCGTGGAGAGCTGATCGGAATCAACACAGCGATATTGTCGCAAAGCGGTGCCAGTGCGGGTATCGGATTTGCGATTCCTGTTTCCATGGCCCAACCCGTCCTGCAGTCGATCATTAAAAACGGTGAAGTGCGTCGGGGTTTTCTGGGGGCACAAGTGGTTGATGTATCCAATCAACTCACGCAAAGGTACGACCTGCGTGTTCGCAGCGGAGCATTTGTCGCCACGGTACTGCCTGATCAGTCAGCGGATCGCGCGGGTCTGAAAGTCGGTGACGTGGTAACACGCATCGATGGACGCCTCTGTACCGGTGGAACGCAACTTCGAAACTACGTCGCAAGTCGCCCCCCGGGGACGACACTAAGAATGGAAGTCAATCGAAACGGTCAAAATCTGCAACTCCGAGTTCAGCTCACCGAACGTACCGATGAAGCAATGGCACGATTCAGACCCGACCGTAATAACTTTGGATCCGAACTGGTACCGGTGACACCCGACACCCAGCGTCAGTATGGTTACCGCGGTCTTCAAAGCGGTTTGATTGTGACCAGCGTCGAAGATGGCAGCCTCGCCGATCAGGCCGACCTCGAGGTGGGCGATGTGATCGAATCAGTCGGCGGCTTGAGAATACGGACCGTCGATCAACTCGCGGAAATTCTGGTGGAGGCCAAGCGGGCAGGCCAATCAGTCCGAATGATCGTACGCCGCGGACGCGAACGCTTGACGCTACTCATCCGTTAAGTTGCAAACCAGCCAGCACTGTCTGCACTCCAGCGACCAAGCAGACAACTGTCGTACAAGCGAGCAGTGGCGAAGCCGCAAGAAAGGCACAGAATAATTACAGGCTGACAATAGCGTTCGGAGAGTGGTTCCTGCAGGGAAATCCCACGACACGAGTTTGGCTGATTTCCGATTTTCTCAGGATCACGTGTCGCCCTCGGTTGTAGCAGCGTGGGATACCGTTACATTCGATGACATGACCACGACTGCCAAAAAACTACCGACGATCCGTCAACTGCCACCCAACCTGATCAACCAGATCGCGGCTGGTGAAGTCATCGAACGCCCAGCCTCGGTCGTCAAGGAATTGCTGGAAAACAGCATCGACGCGGGAGCCCGCCGTATCGAAGTCACAATTGCCGGGGGCGGTAGCGAGCTGATTCGCATCAGTGATGACGGTTGCGGCATGACTGCTGAACAGCTGCCGCTGGCAGTTTCCAGTCACGCGACCAGCAAACTACCCGACGACGAATCTTTATTCCACGTTGCGACCCTCGGTTTTCGTGGCGAGGCAATCGCTTCGATCGGCAGTGTATCCCACTTGACGATCCGCAGTCGCACCGAATCGCAGGACAGTGGTTCCGAACTCGCCGTTCGCGGCGGCGTCATTGAATCCCCTGTACCCTGTGGATGCCCGACTGGAACCGTGATGGAAGTCCGGAACCTGTTCTTCAACACCCCCGTACGACACCGCTTTCTCAAGACAGCACAAACCGAACGGGGGCATATCGTCGAAGCTTTCACGAGGCTTGCTCTCGCCAACCCACAAATTCACTTTGTGCTCACAAACAACGACAAACAACTTTACGACCTTCCCGTGACTGAACGATGGGCAGCACGGATCGAAGCATTCTTTGGCGCTGAAATATCAGAGTCACTGATACCCATCAACAGTGATGATGGTCAAATCAGGATCAGCGGTTATGTGTGTGACCCATCGGTCAGTCGCGGCAATAATCGGATGCAGTATCTATTCCTGAACGGAAGACATATCCGGGACCGAGCATTACAACACGCTCTTGGCGAGTCATATCGCGGCATGCTGATGGTCGGTCGGCATCCCGTGTGTTTTCTGCGGATGGACATGCCCGCTGACATGATCGATGTCAACGTCCATCCATCCAAACTTGAAGTGCGGTTCACGGATGGAGGCCGCATTTACAGCCGTTTGCTGCAATCACTGCGACACCAGTTCCTGACTACCAATCTGACTCAACGTGTTGGACCACCTGAACCTGTCAAGGATGACCAAGAACTCAGGCAACAACCGTCAAGCGAATTGGGGCTTCCTGTTTCTGTCGAGCAGCAACAACGACAAGCCGTGATTGACTGGGCGAGGACCGGCCAGACAAACAACGACAGCGGAAACCGCGATTTACGCTTGGGCGGTCCCCCTGCATTCCAGCCATTTCCCGACAACAATTCCAACTCCATTCTCAATCCTTCTGGAACCACTGGCGATGGCACGGAAACCGCCAACACTCCTGCTGAAGATCAGCAGGCACCATGGGACAACGCCGACACCACGCAAGAAAATTCGCTTGCCTCCAGTACCGCAGCAGATCAGCCAAGCGTTTGCTATCTGGGTTTCCAAGTACACAACCGCTATCTCGTGACACAGGATGAAGCAGGTATGGTTGTGATTGATCAGCATGCTTTACACGAGCGTGTGTTATACGAGCGGGTGTGTGCAAAAGTACTGTCCGAAAATGCCTCTCTGGAATCTCAACGCCTGCTTGTGCCCGAGCCTGTGTCTCTGACGCCTGCCGAACGCACGGCAGCTCTTGAAGTCAAAGACACGCTTGCACGGATTGGAATTGAAATTGACGAATTTGGCGGTGAGACAATTGTGATTCACTCTTATCCGGCAATGCTCCCTAAGGCATCCCCGGGCGATATGCTGCGCACCTTACTGGAATCGGTGATGTCAGCTGGAAAACAGCCAGATCCCAAGGACCTGCTCAACCACTTGCTCTCTACGATTGCCTGCAAAGCGGCTGTGAAAGCCGGCGATCCTCTGAACTCCGAGGAAATTACCAGCCTGCTGGAACAGAAGGACCTGTACCACGAGACACACCATTGCCCCCACGGTCGCCCCACCGCCTTATTTTTCAGTCGTGATGAGCTAGACCGCATGTTTGGACGCCTGGGTCCACGCGCTCGCAGCTGACGGCAATCACGTTACCAAGGCCACTTGAACTTGGGCTCGGATACCGCTTGCGTGACATCTCAAGGCACGGCGTGGGTTGCCTTTTCTGCTCGAACAAGGCGGTTACGCACGACAGCAGATCGAAAGCATGTCACACCGCAGTGGATGAGATTCGCATCGCAACACGCCACGTGATATCCTGTCGACGTTCGAGAATGGACACCAGCAGTTTTTACACCGAGTTCCCTGCAAACGGTAACGCTCGCAGCAGCAGGATTGCTTTGCACAGCTGCGAAGTTACCTCAGCACGAGCGGTTTGAAGCTCCACGACGAATCCACAACTGGTGGCTGTTCTCGAAACATTGTTCGTTCCCCACATCATGTTTCACATTCTTATACGGCCCAGAAAATTCATGCGGCAGTCCACTTTCCTGGCTCTCCTTTGGACAGCTTTCGCCCTCAGCACTTTCAATCCCCAAGATGCCTTCGCCCAGCACGACCCGGGTCGGGACGCAATGAAGTTGTTGGCAGTGGACAAATTCAAAGCGGCCAAGGAGCGTCTCGCCAAACCACCCAAGTCCCAAAACAGCCCTATCAGCGAAGCTGAACGGAACTTTGTGCTTGCGATACTTCACTGCAAGCAGAATCAGCAGAAAGAAGCTACCGAACACTTACAGAAAGCTGTCGAACTGGGCCTGCCTATTGAACGCGTTCTGGCTGGCCCCAGAGTTCTATTTGAACCGCTGAAAAATGACGCGGCTTACGCTGCCTGGCTTTCCAAGCTGGAAAAGCCACTCCTTCATGGGCCGATGCTGTCGTCGGTCACTGACACATCCGCGCAGGTCTGGCTACGAACGGCAAGGCCGGAACAGGTAACACTTTTGGTACAGGAGGCTAACAATGACACACAGACCAAGCAGGAGTTCAGCACAAAAACATCAGCTCAAAATGATCACACAGGTGTCATTCAGATAACCAGCCTCAAGCCGAATACCCGTTACCGATATCAGTTGTTGATCAGCGGTGAACCTCAAACGAGTGAACTTGTTTTCCGCACGATGCCCAAAGCGGGTGACGCGGCCAAATTTGAAGTCGGCTTTGGTGGTGGGGCTGGCTACACACCACAATTCAATCACATGTGGACTACCTTGGCCAAGCAGGCACCCGTTGCATTCCTCATGATGGGTGACAATGTTTACATTGATGATCCGACACACCCAATGACTCAACGCTATTGCTACTACCGAAGACAATCCGAACCCCTATGGAAGTCTTTCATCGCCTCCACTGCGATGTATTCCATCTATGACGACCATGACTTTGGTGTTAACGACTGTATCCCGGGTCCTGAAATCGACGAGCCGGCATGGAAACGCCCGGTGTGGCAGGTATTCAAGCAGAACTGGAACAATCCGGGATTTGGTGGTGGAGAGACTCAGCCTGGCTGTTGGTACGATTTCCAGATTGCGGACGCACATTTCATCATGCTTGATGGGCGATACTATCGTGACCAGAAAGGCGGCAGCATGCTCGGGCCTGTGCAGAAATCGTGGCTGAAGGACACGCTGAGAAAATCCACGGCTACCTTCAAAATACTGGCATCACCCGTCCCTTGGTCCCCAGGAGTCAAACCTGGCAGCAAAGACACATGGGACGGTTTCAACGACGAACGCAATGAAATCTTTTCATTTGTTCATACCAATCAGATCGACGGGGTAGTTCTGCTTGCTGCTGATCGACACCGCTCTGATTTACGTCGCATTCCCCGGCAAGACGGATATGCTTTTAACGAAGTGATGAGTTCACGACTGACAAACGTGCATACTCATGGCCTGGTTGAAAATGCGAAAGGCTCCGAATTCATTATTGGTTACAACAAAAAATGTTCGTTCGGGCTACTCAGTTTTGACACCACGGCGAAAGACCCCACGATTACTTACACCATC
>JAPOKD010000308.1 GCA_029977825.1 Planctomycetota bacterium
AGGTAGGAAGCTCATCATGCCACCACGACCGCCCGCCATACCTCCGCGGCTTCCCTGACCACGCCCGCCAAAACCGGGGCCCTGTCCGGGACCACCTTGTCCGGGACCACCTTGTCCGGGACCACCGAAGCCAGGTCGGCCTTCTCCGGGTCCCCCTTGTCCAGGTCGGCCTTCTCCGGGTCCCCCTTGTCTGGGGCCACCGAAGCCCGGGCCTCCACGTCCAGGACCACCCGGGCCATTGTCCTCTTGCTGTACACCGCGTGGGTTCCTTTCACGCTGGTCTTGAGCATCCGCTTGAAATCCAATCGTCAACGTCAAAGCGATGCCTAGACATGTAAAACATTTCATAGGAGTTCCTGTTCAATTGTTAGGGTAAGGTTTCGACGAATGGTTAAGGCACACTCGAAGATACGTAAGTCAACACCACGAGATGTCCCGAGTTCTGAATCACCTCAGTTTTGCCAGAAATTTGCCGTGTCAGGCAGTCGTCCGCGTCGGACAGTACTATAAACGGTATCAACTCACCCATGTCCACAAGGCCTCAGCAATGAAAACCGCCAATATTTTGAATACCAATGTTCGCTGGATACCAACAGTCATGTTGGCGTACTTGCTGCAAACCAGCTTTGCAGGAGGGGTTTGCTGTGGTCAGAGCGTGATTTCTGATTCGGACTCCAAAGCCACCCCATGGCAGGCACAACCAGAGTTGGTCAGAAAGAATTCGGAGAGGCGGAAAGAATTCAATTATCAGGAGTCCAAAGTTCCTGAGTATCGACTACCCGATCCATTGATGAGCACGAGTGGACAAGCAATTGTCACAGCAGATGATTGGCATCAATTCCGGCGTGAAGAATTGATGTCATTGTTCCGCAATGAAGTTTACGGTGAGCGTCCGAAGATCGATTATTCGTTGAGCTTTGAGCAGGTGAAAGAGAAAAAAGATGTGTGGGATGGATTGGCGACGGGACGCAGCATGCTTGCAGTGGTAAGGATCGGTGACCAGCAGTACCGGTTTCCCTTCGTGTTGTTCATCCCCAATGGAGTCGACAGGCAGGCCCCTGCAGTGATTCACATTAACAATCGCTACTTCATCACGTTGGAAAAAGCCATCGAGGAAAATGATCCTTTCTGGCCAGCCAGGACGATCGTCCAGCGAGGTTATGCGACGGCTACTTTTCATACCTCTGATGTAGATCCAGATAAGAAAGATGGATACCCTCGTGGCATTCGAGCTTTTTTTGCTGGTGGGGCTCCCCCCGCTCCGCGAGCTTGGCGAAGTTTGTCAGCTTGGGGTTGGGCTGCCAGTCGAGTTCTGGACTACTTGGAAAACGTGTCTGCGATCGACGTTGAGAAGGTTGCAGTTGTTGGGCACTCACGCGGCGGTAAAACATCCTTGTGGG
The DNA here is from genome assembly GCA_029977825.1 of Planctomycetota bacterium. Lineage (GTDB taxonomy): Bacteria > Planctomycetota > Planctomycetia > Pirellulales > Pirellulaceae > Rubripirellula. Next base: position 1,401 of record JAPOKD010000308.1, read on the forward strand.
CGGCTTGCGAGGATCCGCGTTTTGCTGTGGCTTACAGCAATAATTCAGGGTGTGGGGGCGCCGCGCTGTCACGGCGAGCCTTTGGGGAAACTGTCGGTCGAATCACGACCAGCTTTCCGCATTGGTTTTGCGAACCGTTTTCTAACTACGCTGATCGAGAGTCTCAGCTTCCCGTTGATCAGCACGAAGTAATGGCGCTGATCGCACCTCGGTCGGTCTACGTTGCCAGTTCTGATGAGGATCTGTGGGCAGACCCCAAAGGCGAGTACGCGTCGCTGGTCGCCGCGGCACCCGTGTTCAAGTTGCTAGGCAAGCAGTCCATCACGGAATCGACCATGCCGGCATTGAATTCGCCCCGGGTTGTGGGGAGCACGGGTTACCACATTCGCAGTGGTGGGCATGGATTGGGGGTGGTCGATTGGAATTGGTTTCTGGATTTCACTGATTCGGTTTTGAAGTAGTTGTACGGCCATGGGGCCGCAACCTGACTACTCTGGCAAGGAACCGAATGCTTTTACGGGTGCGGCTGGAAACACGACATTGACGGGTGTCTCAATTGCTCTCTAACGGACAATCGCTGCCGCTGATCGTTAAACGGCCGCATCGGGTGTGACTGAAGTTTGCCCGCGTTACTTATGGCACTCCAGAAAGATGAATGGTGGCGAGTCCACAAAGGGCTTCCAGTGATCGTATCCATCGGTTTGGATTGCGATGGGCGACACTCTGGGGCGGTGCCAGTTGACCTCACGGAATCCCGATTTCAGCAGAGTGTTGGTGACGGTTTGTTTCGACAGGTGATAGTTGGTGATGTCGATCTGTTTGCCTTGTGGTAGGGTCAGTCTCCACACCACCGGTGTGCCTTCAGGGATATCGGAACCCGCCTGTCCGGTGATGCTGGATTCTTTGATGCTGGTGTGCTTCGTGAATCCGTGCGACTTCCACATTTGGAAATTGGAAATCGGGTCATCCGGGTTTGTGTTGGTCGTGACAAATTTTCCACCCGGTTTCAGTGATCTTGCGACCGATTGAGTTATTCGCGAAAGTTGCTGAGCATCTTTGGCGTAATTGAGTAACCAGCCAGCAAAAGCAAGGTCATATTCACCTTCTGCGTCTAGATTGCAAACATCCTCAACCCGATACTCGATGTCCAAAGGACATCGTTGTTCTTCGGCTAATGCCAGATTGATCATTCCTTCGGACACATCAACACCCAGAATTGATGACACGCCACGTTGCTTCAGCAACCGCGTGAAATGTCCTTCGCCACATGCCAAGTCAATGACATTCAGGCCAGCAACTGGTCCGGCAAGTTGCATCAATGTGTGTTTTTCAACGTAATCACGCCAAGGCAGTTGTTTGGATTCTTTGTACTCCTGTGCGATATCATCATATTGTGTAATCTCTTCTAGCCCTTCCCGACTTCACTTTAAACCGCATCTTTTACAGATCCCTGACTCATCACAGTGTCTTACGCTGTGGCGCGGCGACGGTTCAGGCTGATCGCCAGCAGGTAAACCAGGAAAGACAAACCAAAGCTGATGAACCACGCATAGTGGTAAAGACTGGTCCAGATGGAGGCAACATCGACAGCTCCGATCGCACCCAGGAAACCCGGGATACACGGCATGATGCCTGCAAGCAAGGCGATCATCCCCGCAGTATGAAAACCTCGTCGGTACCAATAGGGGCCATCGCATGCATATAACGCCTCCAACTGTAAACGCATTCTGCGGTGCAGAAAGTAATCGCAGATCATGACGCCCCCGACAGCTCCCAGAAGAGCCGAGTATGCGACAAGCCATGTGAAGATGTAGCCACTCGGGTCTTCCACCAATCGCCATGGCTGGATCGCAATTCCAATCGCACCCGTGATTAAGGCCCCCATTCGAAAGTTAATGCGACGTGGCAATAAATTCGCAAAATCGTTGGCAGGCCCGATCACGTTGGCAGCCAGGTTGGTAGCTAAAGTTGCAATCACCAAGCCAATCAGACCGATGACTTGCCACAACGGATTGGAAAATTTGGCAAGCAGGTCGACGGGGTCCCAAATAGGGGCACCGTAGATCACGACTGTTGCTGAGGTCACGGCAACACCGATGAATGAATACAATCCCATCGTCAAAGGAAGGCCAATCGCTTGCCCCAGAACCTGGTCCCGTTGTGTTCGCACATATCGAGTAAAGTCGGGTATGTTCAACGACAGAGTGGCCCAAAATCCGACATTTGCTGTCAAGGCCGGGAAAAAAAAGCTCCAAAACTGGCCGGCTTTTTCTTCGCCTGAACCAAAGGATGATGGCTGCCCGAGCATTGAGCCAAAACCATTGGCCGACTGATAGGCCCAGTACAGTAATGCGAGTCCCAAACCAATCAGCAAGGGTGCTTTGATGTTCAGCAGTAATCGAACTGACTCGATCCCGCGCCAGATGATGGCTTGATTCACGAGCCAGAAAATCATGAAGCAGATCAGCTGGGGGGTGTTGATACCCAGGCCGGTCAGCTTCGGCAGACTGTCCCAGTGCGGCTGGTATATCTCGAGAACTTTGTAGATCGCCCAGCCGCCAATCCAGCATTGGATACCGAACCAGCCGCAGGCCACTAAAGCCCGCAGCATGGCCGGCACGTTGGCACCGCGGATTCCAAAAGAGGCTCGACACAGCACCGGGAAAGGAATTCCGTACTTGGTGCCAGCATGTGCGTTGAGAACCATGGGGACGAGTACAATGAGGTTTCCCAGGAAAATGGTGGTCACAGCTTGCAGCCAATTCATGCCCTCCTCGATCAACGAGGAGGCTAGCATGTAAGTGGGGATGCACGCAGACAGGGCAACCCACAACGCGATGACGTCCTTCAGACCCCATTTCCTCTGGGAAGGAGGAATTGGTGCCAGGTCAGCACTCCAATATCCACCATCTGCGCTACTTGCATTGACGCGTTCCACATCTTGATCGGTAACGGCATGGTCATGATCGCTTGTTCGATCAAGGCTCATTCTCTATCTCCACACTTTGAAGCTGTGACCCGGTGGAAACTGCGGCGTGAAATTTCTAAAGCAGGATATCGGTGAGGACACGCCCTTGTTGCGTTGGCCCAATTAGACGTTGATTCAATCCCTGATAGGGGAAGTTGAATCGATAGGGGTCGAGTCCCGTCTGGTGCAGGATGGTTGCCTGCAGATCGCGGACACTGACAGGGTTTTCAACCGGATAATAACCGATCTCGTCGGTCTGTCCGTACATACCCGGCTTGATTCCTCCACCCGCCATCCACATCGTAAATGCATGAGGGTGATGATCGCGACCAATGAAGCCTTTGACAAGTTTCTTGTTCACGTTGTTTTGCATCATGGGTGTGCGACCGAATTCACCTCCCCAGATGACCAGCGTTTCATCGAACATGCCGCGTTGCTTCAAATCAGCCAATAAAGCGGCGATCGATTGATCAATCTGGCGGCATTTGATCGGAAGTGTTTCGTCGATCGATTCTCCACGACTTGATCCGTGGTGGTCCCAGCCCCAGTCGTACAGTTGAACAAACCGTACACCATTCTCCACCAGCCTTCTGGCAAGCAGGCAATTGTTTGCAAACGTGGCATCATCGCCTTTGTACAAGGTTCGTGGGTCGGCGGCTGATTCTGCCTTGGAAACAAAACCGGGTTTGGCCCCGTAGAGTTCCAGCGTTGACTGAGACTCCCGACTGATGTCCATGACTTCCGGAACAGAAGTCTGCATACGGTAGGCAAGTTCGTATTGGGCAATACGAGTCATGGTTTCCGGGTCACCAACATGTTGATGCTGATAACGGTTCAGATCATTGAGCGCATCAAGGGTCTTTCTTCTTGCTGATCGGCTGACGCCCTTTGGGTCAGACAGGTAGAGAATGGGATCACCTCCATCGGTGCGACATTGAACCCCCTGGTAAACGGTTGGCAGGAATCCGCTACCCCAAAGTGATTTGCCAGCGCTGGGGGTTTTTCCGCCCGAGGAAAGTACGACGAAGCCGGGCAGATTCTCATTTTCGCTTCCAAGCCCGTACGTGATCCACGAGCCCATTGCCGGCGATCCCAGTAATGGATTGCCTGTCTGCATCAGTAATTGTGCTGGTGAGTGGTTGAATTGCTCGGTGCTGATGGAGCGGATGACGCAAAGGTCATCTATTTGCCGGCACAGATTGGGCAGCAGTTCACTTACCCACTGTCCGGTCTCACCGTATTGCTTGTAGCTGAATTGAGGCCCCAGCATCTTGGGCGTGCCTTTGATGAAGGCGAAGCGTTTTCCTTCCAGATATTCTTGCGGGCATTCCGTGTCGTGCAGTTTTGCCAACGCAGGTTTATTTTCAAAAAGGTCGAGCTGTGAGGGCGATCCTGCCATATGCAGGTAAATTACCGATTTGACTCTGGCGGGGATCCGAAACGAGGGATCCTCCGCATGTCCATCGCGTGCAAGAAGGGAATTCAGTGCGAGTGCGCCGAAACCAAGTCCCGCCTGCCCGAAAAAATGTCTTCGAGTGACAGCACGAATTTTTTGCAGTCGTAATGGTAGAGATGAATCCATGATTGGCTTTCAAAATCAGTTGTTCCAGGCAAGCTTCGGAATGAATCTGCCTTGGATGTTTTGTGTGACGGGGCGGTGTTGTGTCGCGACTCTGTCGATGCGCGTGTGGATTTTTCGTGGTAGCACTGCTTGGCTTTAACCGGCACTGCGTAAATGTTTCAAGGTTTCATCAGCGTTTCGTCAAGGTTCAATAGAACACTTGCGATAACGACAAGCCTTGGATCCCCTTCGGTAAGATTTGCGGATGCAAGTAGATCTTTTCCATCCGAGAGTTCTTCTTCAAGGGACTCATAAAGTTTCAGCAGGCGACTGATCTCGGCATCCTCCGCTTCTCTGATCAGCACCATTTGAAAACCTGCTGCGATTTTGGATTTCAGGTTTCCATCTGAACTCTCCATGCGTTGCGCCAACTTGCCGGCGGCCTCCAGATAAACAACGTCATTTAGTGTGATCAATGCTTGCAGCGGTGTATTGGTGCGGATGCGTCGAATCTGGCAAACTTCACCGCTGCCGGCGTCGAACGTGGTCATGGCTGGGTAGGGGCTGGTTCTTTTCAGATAGGTGTATAAGCCACGGCGGTATCGATCGTTGCCTTCCGCGTTTTTCCATTTTTCACCGCTGTAGGTTGATTTCCATATTCCTGCCGGTTGGGGCGGCATGACTGAGGGGCCGCCCACTTTCTGGAAGAGCAGTCCAGAGACAGCAAGTGCCTGGTCTCGCACCATTTCAGCGCTCAGGCGGAATCGGGGGGCCCGCGACAATAGC
>JAPOKD010000238.1 GCA_029977825.1 Planctomycetota bacterium
AAGTCTGACCAGTCCCCCCGATCCACACATCTCAACTTCTTTGTAGTGCAAAGTTGAAACGAGAGGCAGCGCTAACTTCGCCCGTTCCGCCCTGGCAAGACGCTGATTGAAGCACGGAATGACTTGGCCTTTGAAACAAGGCCAAGCCTCGATCGCGACATTTCGGGACAGCACGGAACCTGCCAAGCGGAAAGCTGCCTTTTCAGACTTGAGGCATGGGACCCGATAGGCGGGAATTCCAGTGAAAACAGCTCACTATTGGATCGGGTGGTTTGTATCCCGCCTCAATGACCGCTACACTGCAAGTTCGGTCGTGCGCGAGCGGGATGTTGTTCCTGCCGGACCCCACCTAACTTCCTGCCCAAAGAAAGAAACATGGCAATCCAGCCCCAACGGCGCCGCAGCTTAATTCGCGTCGATTTCATTGTATTCATCGGTCTTCTACTACTGTCACCGCAGGCAATGGCACAAGCTCCCGCAGCCGCCCAAGCCCCGGATCAGGCTGAGGCTGGAGCTGATCCATTTGCAGTTCCTGAGGGTGCCACTGCACAAGAGCTGATGAAATTCATCGGCTCCGTGAAGCAGAAACGTGGACGCACCATGGAATCAGTCACGAAAGCAGCCACTGCGGCTGTCGCTGGTGCCGAAGCGATCCGAAAGCTCAAAGACGTCCCCGAGGCACTGCAGCTTGCTGCTATCCGTGAAGAGATCTCGGCGCTCTCATTCTTGAGCCAAAGAAATCCTGCCATGAAAGCCAAGATGACCAGCTTGATGAAAGAGCTTGAGAACAGCTCCAACCCAACATTGGCTCGCCTCGGCAAGATGGAAGCTTTCAAAAGCAAAATCGCCAGTGCCGCTCGGGGCACAGAGGAAGAACAGCTTGCCATTATTGGCGAGTTCAAGAAACTGGTCGGCGACAAAGGCATTGATCGCGAGAGCTACTCGCTTGGCAGCAATTTGGCTCGTTCCTTATCCTCCAATACTGAATTGGCCGCCTCATTCTACGATCAACTCGCTGACATGATGCTCGCGTCCAAAGACGAAGCGATCAAGGCTCGAGCAGAAAACACTCGCGGAGCAGCACGTCGCATGCGTCTGATGGGCAACGAAATGGAAATCACAGGGACCACAACAACAGGCGAAGAATTTGACTGGGCCTCTTACCGTGGCAAGACAGTGCTTGTTGACTTCTGGGCCAGTTGGTGTGGGCCATGCCGAGCCGAAGTGCCAAACATGAAAGAGCAACTTGCGCTCTACGGCGAACAAGGCTTCGCAATTGTCGGCATCAATCTCGATAACTCACTGGATGCCTGTGAAAAGTACGTTGCACAGGAAAATCTCGATTGGCCAAACCTGTTCAGCAAGAAAGATGGTGAGCAGGGATGGAATAACCCACTCGTTCAGTACTATGGAGTCTCCGGGATTCCGACAGCGATCCTCGTCGACAAGGAAGGAAAAGTGGTTTCCCTTCGTGCTCGTGGGCAAGAGCTGAATCGACTGCTGAAGGAACTTCTTGGCGAGCCACAGGGTCAGGTCGAAACCTCCGCTGAGTAAGACGCCATGATGCGCAAACGTGTTGCTGCCTTGGTAAGGCTGTCTGCTGTGTTATTCGTCTCGTTGATTTCATCGAGTCACACCACAGTGGCAGCGGAGTCTGACGTTGACGGCTATGAGCTCAAAAACCCAGAGTCCGAAAACGACGGTTCCAAGACCGAGGCAGCATCAGGGGGAAAACGCTCCGTCAAAGAAACCGTGGAGCAAGCCATTCCTTATCTCGAGCGTGCCGGAGAGGCATGGATCGAGAAGCGTCAATGTGTTTCCTGTCACCAGGTTCCGTTCATGCTGTGGAGCCTGTCTGCAGCCAATGACCAAGGCTACGCGATCAATCGCGACCGCCTGAAAAAGTGGACCGCGTGGTCCACAGAGGTCCGCAACTTTGTCAAACCGGCCCAGAAGTCTGATGTGGACGTCGCCTCAACCATGGCGTCGCAAATCGACACACTCAATGCCTTATTACTTGGGATCCCTGCCCCACTCCACGCAGAGACAGACGAGCCCCCAGCCCAGACAGCAAGTGATACGACCGCGTGGCGACAGGTGTTTGCCGAGGCTCTTGTCAAGAATCAACAGAACCAGGGCGAATGGAAACCATGTGGACAACTTCCTGCACAAAAGCGTCCGCTGACGGAAACAACCCAGGTCACAACAGCCTGGACCCTGCTCGCTCTCAGTAGTACCCAGTCGACAGCCGCGGAGCAACAGAAAGCTCTCGCAACACTGCAAAACACCAATCCCTCTTCAACCGAATGGTGGGCAGTCAACCTGCTGCTGGCAGACAAACATAAAAAGATGGATGCGGAGGCTCTTTCTGATTCGCTGATTGAGAAACAGCAACCCGACGGTGGTTGGGGCTGGCTAACGTCCGACTCCAGCGATGCCATGGCCACTGGCATGGCGATTTATGCATTGAGTCGGCATGACCCTGAACGAAACAAAGCAGCAATTTCCAGAGCGGTCAACTTCCTGACTGGTACCCAATCATCAGATGGATCATGGAAGGTCCCCGGCACCAAGAAAACAACTCGCAACAAGCCGACGCCCACCTCAAATTATTGGGGAACGGCATGGGCGGTGATTGGACTGCTGGAATCCGCATTCTGAAGCCTGCCAAGCTTCACAAGACGCTCAGACACAGAGGTTTGTGAAGCACCGTTTACAGACATGTGTTTCGTCTGTCATCAGCAACAGGCAACGCATGAATCGGTTCAGTTATTCAAAACAGCAGATCTTCGGAGCTACCGCTGTGCGGCTCTGAATCGGCACTTGGCACGCCTGCTTTGAAATGTCGGCGACACACTGACAAATAGCGTTCATTGCCACCGATTTGAACCTGCCTTCCATCTTTGATTGCACGACCATCAGCATCAATACGCAGCACCATGGTCGCTTTACTTCCACAGTGACAAATCGTTTTGACTTCAACCAAGCTGTCTGCCCATGCCAGCAAGTGTTGACTTCCTTCAAATAGTTCACCCCGAAAATCTGTCCGCAGTCCGTAAGCTAACACGGGTATATTGTGATCGTCGCATAAATCACTGAGTTGGCGGACCTGCGACTCGGTAAGAAACTGGGCCTCATCAACCAGGACACAGGCGATTTTATCCTGCTCACTGACACGCAGCACCATCTTTAGCAGGTTGTCACTGATGGTGAAGGTCAATGCATCAGCCTCGATACCGATGCGTGAGGTCACTTTGCCAACCTGAAACCGATCATCCAATTCCGGTGACAGGATCAATGTCTGCATTCCACGCTCACGATAATTGTAGCTGGACTGCAGCAAAATCGTCGATTTGCCGGCGTTCATCGATGAATAATAGAAATACAGTTTTGCCATTACCACTCAACTCGGATCACCGGTAGGACAAAAAGTGGTCCGCAGTGGCGTTCTGCCGCCCCACTTATTAATGTTAACGCACATCATGAGCGAGTTTGATCCACACTCCAAGGTCTTGCGATGAAAGTCCGAGTATTTACGGCTGTTTACATTCTGGCAATTCTGGCAACTCTCGTTTCAGCAGAGGACCACTGGAAGAAGCACGTCCTGCAGCAAGGCAAACGCAGCTTAACCGCTATTGCAGGTGACTTTAGCGGAGATGGAAGGCCGGACGTCATTGCAGAAGTTGGCAATAGCACCCTGTTGTTTGTCGCCCCTGATTGGGAACAAATTGTACTGGATAATCACAAGGAAGACGGGGGCTATATTCACAGTGAATGTTTTGACATTGATGGTGATGGTGACCTCGACTACATCGGTGCAAGATACAACCCAGGCTTGGTCACCTGGCTGGAGCAACCTGAAAAGGGAACATCGCAACGCTGGAAAAAGAGGTTGATTGCAGATACGGTTCACGGAATTCACGGGCTGATGAAAGGCGACATTGACAAGGATGGCAAGCCCGATCTGCTGGCGACCAGCGCTCAACCCATAAAGCCTCATCCCGAGTCGCTGGTCTGGTTTTCGGCACCCGCCCAACCGAGAAGCACCACGCCGTGGCAAGTGAACGTTTTCGCAGATGAGAATGCCCCAGGCCTGACTCATTACATCGGAGTTGGCGATGTGAACCATGATGGACGAATGGATGCCACCACTGGAGCAAAAGGTGGCCCAACAGCAACGTCACCCGGCGAGTGGTTTGCTTGGTGGGAGGCCCCTGAACAGCCACAGCGGGCATGGAAGAAACATCTGATCAGTGACCAGGAACCGGGAGCAACCAACATTCATCCAGCCGATGTAAATGGCGATGGCAAACTGGACTTCATCGCATCACGTGGCCACGGCAAGGGAGTGATCTGGTTCGAGGCTCCTCTGTGGAAATGCCACGACATTGATGCCAACCTGCAGGAACCTCATTGCCTTGCAGCTATCGACATGGACTCGGATGGCGATGTTGATGCCGCTACCTGCGGCTACGGTGACAAGGTCGTCATGTGGTATGAAAACGACGGCAAAGGCAATTTCAAACCGCATGTGGTTGGCGAAAATCAGGAAGCCTACGACATTCGTACGGTTGACCTTGACGGGGATGGTGACCTCGACCTGCTGATTGCAGGTCGAGCAAGCAATAATGTGGTCTGGTACGAGAACCCCCGTCAATGAGGTGCTGTCCTGAGCACAGTCATACCAGGACCTGGAGCCACATGCGACTGCACGCATCGGAGCAGCACACGAGTGTCTGTTCAGACACTGCATGGAAGATCTATTCCTGGCGCAGGGCATCCACCTGTTTTTCGGTCAATGTGCTGATCCCCTGCTTTGCCAGTCTCAAGAGCTCTGCCAACTGCTGATCATCAAACGTGGCCTCTTCACCGGTACCCTGTATTTCCACAAAACGCCCAGTACCGGTCATGATGACATTCATATCAACATCAGCTGCAGAATCCAGTTCATAATCAAGGTCCAGTACGACGTCATCACCAATCAGACCGCAACTGACCGCCGCGACTGAATCGGTAAGCGGGCCGTCACCAATTTTCGAGTCGGGCATCAACTGGGACACCGCTTGTGCGAGTGCAATGAAACCTCCTGTGATCGATGCTGTACGAGTCCCACCATCTGCTTGCAGAACATCACAGTCGACGGTAATCATCTGCTCGCCCAGTTTTTGCAAATCGACTATGGCGCGCAGGCTACGTCCGATCAATCGTTGAATCTCGGTGGTTCTGCCATCAATTTTCCCACCTCGATCACGTCGTTTGCGCGGGCTCGTGCTGCCAGGCAACATATTGTACTCAGCCGTGACCCAGCCTTTTCCTTTACCTTCGAGCCATGGCGGCACCGATGCTTCGATTGAAGCTGTACAAAGAACGATGGTGCGTCCACAGCGATACAGAACGCTAGCGGGATTAGAATCAAGATATCCACGCTGTATTTCGACATCGCGGATTTGGTCGTGTGGACGCATAGCTACAGATCTCTCGGGGAAACAAAGACTAAAAAGCTGAATCAGTGACGTTCTGCTCTATCCATGGACGATTCAACAGCCAGACCAACAACCCCTTTTGGGCGTGCATGCGATTACCAGCTTGCACAATCACATCACTTTGATCGCTATCAATCACATCATCCGTAATTTCTTCACCACGGACGGCGGGCAGACAATGCAACACACGAGCATGTTGCGGCGCGGCCGACATCAACTGGCTATTCACTTGGAAATCTGAGAAAGCTTTCCGGCGTTCGGCCATTTCAGCCTCTTGTCCCATACTGGTCCACACATCTGTATAGATCGCATCCGCATCCGCAACCGCCGTCCTCGCATCCGAGACGGTACTGATCTTCGCGGTGGGGTATTTTTCAAAAACCTTGTCAATCCATGCCTGATCCATCTCGTACTCAGCCGGACATGAAAGTGTGAACCGCATATCCAGCATTGCGCAAACCAGTGCCAGTGACTGCGCCACATTGTTCCCATCGCCAACAAAAACCAGATGCTTGTCAGCGACGGTGCCAAAGGCGCCATGCACAGTCATGACATCTGCCAGGGCCTGACAGGGGTGACACAAGTCTGTCAAACCATTGATGACGGGAAGCGAGTTGTAACTTGCCAACTGCTCAACTTTTGCATGTGATTTCGCACGGCAGACCACAGCATCAACGAACTGCCCCAAAACTTGCGTAAAATCGGACGGGGACTCGCGTTTACCCCACCCCACATCATCACCGAGAAACAAGCTCGAACCACCCAATTGCGCGATACCTGTCTCAAAACTGACTCGCGTACGCAAACTGGGTTTTTCAAACAGAAGCGCAAGCACGCGACGTTCCAACACCGGGGGTCGATCGCCAGCAGCCAATCTGGTTTTCAAAACATTTGCAGTAGCAAGGAGGGAACGCAAGTCCCCCGTCGAAAGGTCAAATAGACTTAATAAATGTTGCATACGGTATTCCAAGTCCAAATCCAGAATGGGTCTATTCTATATCGCCAGCCCGGCGGTTTCCCGCTCAATCGCTTCCATTGTCTCGACGAGTCGCTTCAACAACAGCTGCCGATCTTCCGCACTGATCAGCAACGGTGGTTGAATAATTATCGCGGTATCCCCCGCTGGCTCGACTCGCAGCCCATTGGCAGCCGCAGCGGCCACGACGTCTAGTGCATTGACGTCACATTCGATTCCAATCGTCAAGCCAGTCACTCTCATGTCTCGCACAAATTCAAATCCACTCAACTGTTCTGCAATCAGAACAGCCAATTCCTGTGCCGTATCTTGCACCACAGCCGGCAGACCATGCACTTGCATTTCATCCAGAGTGGACAGCAACGCAGCGGCAAGCAGAGGATATCGATGCAGATCACGCACAACCCGCGTAGAAGCATGTTGAGATGCGAGAACCAGGCCACCTGGCAAACCGGCAAAGAGTCCACCTGACGCCACCACAATATCAGCCTGAATATCAGCGATCCCGGAAAACGAAAAGTGGTTGCCAGTTGCCCCGAACACAAGCTGAGTTTCATCAATGATCAAGAGAACGCCACGCTCGTTACAGGCAGCACGTACTCCGGCAAGATACTCGGCCTCGCAAGCCACCGCTCTACTTCCCAGATCAATAGGGGACAGAATCACCCCAGCTGTTTGCTCGTCCATGGCCGCTCGCAGCGCGTCCAAGTCTCCCATGGGCAGATGACTGAATCCGGCCATCATTGGGCCAAGCCCCTCATGCAGCTGGGGTCGTCCACTGGCGGTGCGACACATACCGGTGCGGCCATGGTCACTGCCGGTCAGTGCAATCGTGCGAAAGGCTTTCTCTGAGCGAAACCGTCTCGTCAGCTGCAGCGCGTACTCCACGGCCAGATCCGGTGAAGGCAACAATGCCATCGAGTCCACCGACACACAATTTGCTCCATCAAACAGCTCCTGCAACCTTTTTGAAAGCGGTGAATCGCCGTCATCCTCAACGTCCGCGAAACAACTGCCTTCGCCCAAATGACCTGAGAGACCCGACACCAGTGATTCTCGAATTGGGGTGCAACCAAAGCCAAATACCGAGTTGCGTCCTGCCATTGCATCGAGCAGTTCGCACCCATTTTTATCAGCACGAAGCATCCCGAAAGGTTCGCCACGCATGACTGGCAACTGGACAGGTTGAAACTGCAACTCTGCATGCCTGCCGGAGTCGCCAGATTGTGCTGTTACTTCACCTTCGCCGGCGGTTTCCGGGGCCTGAAACCGGTCACCCTTCAAGCTTTGCAAACTCGGTTCGGATCCACGTTCCTGCGTTTCAGTTTCCAATGAATCTTCAGCGACACCATCACTGATTGCAGCATCATCCTCGGGTGAGATAGCC
>JAPOKD010000698.1 GCA_029977825.1 Planctomycetota bacterium
TCATGGTCCTAGATGACGTTCACTGGCACGGACCAGACGGAGAAAAGAAAGCCGGATATCACGGAGGTTTCAGCAGGCAACAGTTGGAGTTTATCGAAAATGATCTTGCGTTGATTCCCAATGACCAACTCGTTGTCTTGATGATGCACATTCCCCTTGACGGCGTGCGCGACCGCGAAAAACTGTACCGCTTAATTGAGCAGCGTCCGGCTACCGTATCACTTTCTGCACATACCCATTACATGGAACACCGATTTCTCGGCGAGGAAAACGGCTGGAAGGGCCCTCAAAAACACCATCACATTGTCAACGTGACCGTCTGCGGCAGTTGGTGGCGCGGGCGCAAGGACGAACGGGGCATCCCCCATGCAACCATGAGCGACGGGGGCCCCAATGGCTACTCAATCATGGAGTTTGACGGTCAGAATTACAAACTGGAAATGCGTGGAGCAAATTTGCCAGCAAAATACCAGATGAGTCTTTATGCGCCGGAAACAGTGACACCGGAAGAACTTTCCAACACCGAACTGATTGCGAATGTTTTCAACGGTTCCGAAAAGACAGAGGTATCCTTCCGTATCGGTAATCAGAAAGGTGAATTCGGGATTTGGCACCCAATGACAGCAACTCGCAGGACCGACCCGGCGTTTGTTGCTGAGAAAAAGCGTGAAGAGGAAGTCCCAAACCGACCTTGGACGCTTTTACCGGGCGCCCATTCAACACCGCATATTTGGACAGCCAAACTACCCTCAGACGTCGCACCGGGAACCAAAGTCATCGAAGTACGAGCGACCAACGTGATCGGGAACGATACGAGCGGTCGACGCGTCATTCATGTGAAAGACAAATAGCGAAACTCTGTCGATTAAAGCATAGGACAGCAGATCCAGCGTCAGCCAACGAAACCAGTTTCGGCTCAGACCGCTGGGTCACATCAAGCATTGCAAACCTTCAGCCGACCTTGGCTTCAGGGAATTTCCGAAACACACGGATGGCGATTGCGATCGACAGGAGCAATAGAAAAAAGCCAAGGAAAAAAGGTGCTCCGGGAACCTTCACCGGTGCATCGTCACTAATGAAGTAACTGAACAGTATCGTGTTGAACAAAATTGGCGCGATGATGTTCGTAAGGCTCGTCAACGAAGTCAGTGCGCCTTGGATCTTGCCTTGTTCACTTTCATCAACGTGACTAGTGACGAGGCTTTGAATCGCAGGTCCGCTGACCCCAGCAAAAGCTCCGAAAACGATTATTCCGGGAATGATCCATCCGTTCGAAGCCAGTCCGTAGCCCAAAAAAGAGAACGCCCCGACTAGCGTTCCGACAATGACGGTGCCGCGTTCTCCCAAACGACGCACCGTGGGTCGGACAAGACCACCCTGAACGACGACAGCCATGATCCCCACCAGTCCCAAAGCATAACCATTCATGCTGGCATCCCATCCATAACGGAAATCTGTGTACAGCACCCACACGTTTTCCAGCCCGCGTTGGGCAAGAGACTTACAGGCGAACACAGCGGCCAGTCCGGCCACCATCGGGTACACGCGAACGCGACGCAACGCTCCTAATGGGTTGGCGTTTGCAAGCGTGAAGGCACTACGTTTATCCGCCGGTAGCGACTCAGGCAGCACAAAATAGCCGTACAGCCAATTCACCAGTGCCAAACCGGCCGCCACAAAAAAGGGCAAGCGAAGCTCGTAACCACCTAATAAACCTCCCAAGGCAGGACCAATCGTAAAACCGAGGCCGAACATCATCCCCACAAATCCGAAATTCCTTGCCCTCGTGTCATCCGTTGACACATCCGCAATGTAGGCATTGGCAGTCGCAAAGTTTGCCCCCATGATCCCGGCCAATAAACGCCCGAGAAAAAGCCACCAAATGCTTGTCGCAAATCCCTGAATCAAAAAATCGATACCAAGTCCGAACAGAGATACGAGTATCACTGGCCGACGGCCAAAACGGTCTGACAGGGCCCCCAGAATCGGCGCGAACAGAAACTGCATCAGCGCGTACGTCGCGCTAATCACTCCCACATACTGGCCAGCACGGGCGAAATTACCTGCAACCGAAAGGTCCTTGGTAGAGGCCGTCATTGAATTCCCAAACGCATCAGCCAAGCCAGCTGGCAGCAGACCTGTAGGATCATCTTTCACCAACTGCTTCACCAGCTCGGGAAGTACAGGAACGATAATTCCGATTCCCAAAATATCGATGAACAGGGTCACCAAGATGAACGCGATTGCAGCCTTGCGTTCTTTGCCGGGGATGTTGGTCATGTGGTCAAGTTAGCCGAGGAAGTCGCAGCGGACACAATGGGGAGCCGCATTCTAGCTACTGAACGCTCGACCAACAGGACAAGCAAGCATGTGAATTCAAATTTGCACATGACAGTTAGCTGCGGGGCAGTTCGTTGAGCTCATGAGCCAAGTCCGAGCATCATTACGCGTCATGCCAAGTAAACCGTCGTTGCCGACGACAAAAGCCAGACCAGCAGTGGGAAGCCGTCGGACCACCGGACCGCCGCTGTGGCAACGCCTCCATGCAACCTAAACCACGTTCCGCAATGAGTCACCTGCCCGGACTGGAATGTTGTGGGCACAAAAGACCGCTAAAGACCGAAGATCCGGTAGTCAACGCATCCAACGCCACCTCCGAGCTTCAAGCGAGTTCGCCCCTGATTATGGGTGGCACACCCTTTCTCCAAAGCCCCTGTCTCCCATCTCCGCCCCCCGTTTCCAATCACCACCATTCCTCCCGCTAACAGAAGGCTGCTGAACAGAGGTGACAAACAGAGTTGAACCTGAGCAGGCGTGACACAGGAGCAAATTTGGCTTTCAGAGATGATGCTCAGGCTTTTTAGGGCCAATTGGCTACTACAGGAGCTTCTGAGCCAGTTGGAATCTTGCCAATTCGGTCACTCATGGGTAGTCTGTTTATCCCGCAAACCTCCCCTCAGGAACCGTTCTGTCGATGAATGACACTGATCCCACCGCGTCTCAAGAGCTGAGTTCCGACGACGTTCAGAGCATCCAACGTCTGCAGCAGTGTCACACGCGGTTAAAAGCCGAACTGGGCCGTGTCATCGTGGGTCAAACCGAGGTGATCGACCAATTAGCGACGGTGTTGTTTTCAAGGGGACATGCTCTTTTGATGGGTGTCCCCGGGTTGGCGAAGACGCTGTTGATCAGCAAACTTGCCGAAACGATGTCCCTGGACTTCAACCGGATTCAGTTCACACCGGACCTGATGCCGATGGACATCACTGGGACGGACATTCTGCAGGACACAGCCGAGGGTCGTCGGGAATTTCAGTTCATTCACGGTCCCGTTTTTGCCAACATTGTGCTGGCTGACGAAATCAATCGAGCTCCTCCAAAAACTCAAGCTGCGATGCTCGAGGCGATGCAAGAGCGTCGCGTGACCGTGCTTGGAAAGCCCTACAAGCTGGAAGAGCCTTTTTTCGTCCTAGCAACGCAAAATCCAGTTGAGCAAGAAGGCACCTACCCGCTTCCTGAAGCACAACTCGACCGGTTCATGTTCTTGATCGAACTGACCTACCCGAATGAATTGGAAGAGATTGAGATCGCGAGAACGACCACTGGCACTTCTTTGCCAACTCTTGAGCCGCTAGTGAAGGCCGAGGAAATCACCGCGTTCCAGTACCTGACGCGTCGCATTCCCGTGCCGGAGCACATTTACCAGTATGCGGTTCGTCTGGTTCGTCAA
>JAPOKD010000276.1 GCA_029977825.1 Planctomycetota bacterium
TACGGCTGGCCAACCTTCCTCTCGATGCTGCTTGCTGTCACCTTACTGGCAACGATGTGCATGGTGAGTTTTCTGCTGTCCGACTGGAGAGCCACAAGGGTCAGTACTCGCTTCGAGAGCAAAGGTCTATAAGGTAAGGTGGTGGGAAAGACCCGCATCGATAACTTTTCAGCTTCGGCATGCCTTCTCTATGCTGCCGGCTGCACCCCCAGCGTTATTCACGAAAGTCCTGTCGGCATTTTCTTCTGCGCCGTTGAACAACGGCCATTTAATTAGCGCCTAGGCGAATCACCTACGTAACGCTATCCTGCTCACTCGATTTTGGGTACACCGGTGGCCGCCCATGACGTGGCGCCGCTTCTTTGAGCACCTTTGTTTGATTGCAAAAGCCTCATCGGTGCCCCGCCGCGGCTCGGTTTCTCCCTGCAAAAGAAGGAACTCGTAACCAGCAAGGAATCGCTAACCCTTATGCAGACACTGTACAAATAGGAACCGGGAATATGTTTCGCTGCCACTTCTGCCAACAAATCACCCCACCAAAAACCACGCGACATAGCGTCGTCATCGAAGTGCGCGAAAAACGCTATTCAAGCCAAAAGCGGGAATTCAAGCGGGGCGGTCGGCGCGATTTCCGCGACCGTGACGAGCCAACGCCAGATCGCGGAGGTCAGGGTGTCGAGATCATGCGTGAAGTCTCAGCTTGCCCCACTTGCGCTGCCAAGGCGCACGATGTCAAACGTGTCGAGCTTGAAACAGCGACTCCTGCCCCCGAAGCAGCCGCCACCGAAAACAGCGAAGACTAGAGCTGAAAATTGGCACAGGGATTTGGCACAGGGAAACTGTTTGACACTCCATCGTTGTCCCGAAGACAACTGAACCAGTTCCACTAGACCATCCCTGAATGTAATCACAGCTGCTTCTGAAGTGTGCTTCTGAGCTGTGCTGCTGAATTGTGCTTCTGGCTAGCGAATTGCAAGCTGCAGATCGGTGTGTTGTGTTTCACACAGGCTAGCAGCCAAGCAGCCTTCACGTGCTGTCACGACGGTGCTGATGACGACTGTGGTGGATGAAACGATGAATCGCCCCCTACCCCATCGTTTTGGGGAAGACACGCTCTGGGGCAAGAGGCGTTCTGGGACCAACCGCGACCGAACAAGATTCAGACATCCGAGTCGGCAAGATAATGCTCGATCCGCGTTCGAATTTCATCTCTGACTTCACGAAAAACCTGCATCTGCTCCTGCTCATTTCCCTCCGCATCGGCGGGATCAAAAAATGGCCAATGTAAAGCTTCCGCTACTCGTGGCAGGGTGGGGCAGGACTCCTTGGCACCATCACAGACAGTTACGACCAGATCAATTGGCTGGTCGAGAAATTGATCCACGTGCTTACTGGTCGCACTGCTTAAATCCTGATCAAGCTCCTTCATGACTGCAATGGCAAGCGGGTGCACGTATCCAGCCGGATTCGAACCAGCAGACTCGGCAACCCAATCACCTTCGCCTAAGTGATTCCACAGAAATTCAGCCATCTGAGAGCGACAGGAGTTTCCAGTACAAAGAATGAGCACACGTTTGGTCATGGACGGATCACCTTTTTGACTCAGTGTTTCGGGTTCAAATTACCGCTTTTGCATCAAGGCGGCTTGACCGGTTTTATACCAATACGGTCACAACTCGCCCACGCGTGAGATCAAGTTCCCGCAGAAAAACGGTTTCCGTCTACAATGACTAGGCTCAAACCGCCTTCTGTTCACCTGAAAGGTCATGCCTCGTGAAGTACTTCATCGCCATTCTTTGCTTGCTGGTCCCAATGTCCCCAGCAGTCTCTGAGTCCGCTAACTCGTCGCAGAGCACATCGGATCGGCAGATATGGATCCAGAATCAGCTCCCTAATCTGGTCCAGACCTATCAATGGCTGCATACCCATCCGGAGGTTTCATTCCAGGAACAAGAGACGGCCAAGCACGTTGCGGACCTATGGCAGAAAAGCGGGTTCGAAGTGACCACAACTGTGGGAGGTCACGGGATCGTGGGGATCCTGAAAAATGGGCGTGGCCCAACTGTCATGCTGAGATGCGATTTGGATGCATTGCCTGTCACAGAACAAACACAGTTGCCATATGCATCGGAAGTGAAAATCGAACTGCCAGGCGGCGCGACCGCCGGTGTGATGCATGCTTGCGGGCACGACATCCACATGACAAATCTGATTGGAACTGCGCAGTACATGGCTGAGCATCGCGATCTCTGGTCCGGGACTCTCATGGTCATCGGCCAACCCGCGGAAGAACGGGGCGCTGGTGCCAAAGCAATGTTGACAGACGGCTTATTCGAACGTTTCCTCAAACCTGACTTTGCCGTCGCACTTCATGTCAGCGGCGACAAACCAACAGGATCAGTAGGTGTGTTGCCCGGCTATGCTCTGGCCAACGTCGACAGTGTCGACATTCGCATCAAGGGGCGTGGCGGTCATGGCTCGGCACCTCACACGACGATCGATCCCATCGTGCAAGCAGCACAACTGGTGTTATCGCTGCAGACAATTGTGAGCCGCGAAATCAAACCGATTGAACCAGCTGTGGTTACCGTCGGCTCGATTCATGGCGGCACCAAACACAACATCATCGGCAATGAATGTGATTTGCAATTGACCGTGCGAAGCTACAGTGAGTCGGTCCGCCAGAAAGTCCTCAATGCGATTCAACGCAAAGCCAAAGCGGTAGCAGCCAGCTTTGATGCTCCGCCTCCGGAAATCATCATCAGCGAAGGAACACCATCGCTACGCAACGACGATGACCTGACCGCACGCCTTAAAAAGGTATTTGAGTCGACACTTGGAACAGACAAGGTTTCAGTCGATGAGCCTTCGATGGGCGGCGAAGACTTCAGCCGCTATGGTCGCGAGGGTGTGCCGATCCTGATGTACCGACTGGGCAGTGTGAATCAATCACGCCTTGATCGCTTTAAAACGCTCGGTGTCCCAGCACCATCCTTGCATAGCAGCCAGTACTACCCCGACGTCGAACCCACCCTGACCACCGGGATCCTTACGATGACCGGTGCCGCTTTGGAACTGCTAAAAAAAGAACCGCAGTAATCCAACAGCAGTCATCATTTGTGGCGGAGAATCACCTCGCCTGTCAGATCGATTCGAGGATGCTTCGCACATCCATCAAATAGACCTGGCGTCCATGATCATGCGGACTATCGATTGCAACCTGTGTGCCATCATCGCTGGAACGAGGATGAGTGTCGCAGCGCCACTCTCCTCGATAAGCTTTAGGTGAAGGGAAGTGACCAAGATCAAAACGCTGGCCACTAGGCACGTGATAAAGAAACACTGTCTGCCTTGAAGTTTTCCGATCGGGATAAGTGTCGTTGAGAATCCAGTCCTGGTAGGGATGTGGCAAATAAGTATTGTGACCATTCGTGGGCATTTTCCCGTGCCCTACGGGCATTATTTCCCGTGTCTGATCTTTGAGCGTATAAAAACCTGAGGCAGCGTTTTTGGGTCGCGTCCACATGGTGATTTCGTCGTCATTTTTCCAAATGAAGTGCGAGGTATAGCCACTGGGATCCAAAACAAAGCGTTGAGATCCATCCAGATTGGCTGTGATCATTCGAGTAACAAAACCATTGTTTGCGGTACCGCCGAAACTCAGTGTTTCTGGATCAAACCCAGGCCGGTAGCGATGCAGGACGGTAAAACGTGTTCCTGATGGATTGATCAGCAGATGATTAAAGTAATGCCATGCACCTGCGTAACGGTCACCGCCGGGCCAGGGAATCGCTGCTGCTTCGGCAAGCGACATGATCAAACGTTCTTCACCGGTTGCGATGTCAATCCACCAAATTCCTGACTCTGTTGGCGCCCGCTCAGCAACATGAGGATCTGCCAAACCATCATAGCCATAGCCAGGACGCAGATTGTCTATTCGCCGAAAGTCCGCAGACAAACCGAATTTTCCGTCTGATGAGATTGTGTAGATGGGACGTGGAAGTGTACGCACCTTTCCATCCGTCATCGAACGGATGCGGCAAACGAAGCGGTCACCTTCACGATCATTCCAAAGAACCTGTTTACCCTGGTCGCCAACCCACTGCAGCATGCATCCCTGTTGCCACCCCCATGCCCGACTGGTTCCTAGCGGGTACCACTTATCATCCTTTTGCGTATCGACATACCCAACAGTGATCGAATCGTCTCCTGTGGGAGGACGGCCTTCGAACGAGGTCTCATTTGCCAACACATACCGTCCAGTCGGATCAAACTCTCGCTTATCGTAATACCCAAACCAATGGTTGGCGGGACCTCGTGTGATGGATCGAGTGGGGACAAAAGTCTCGAGGGGACCGGTACTTAACTGTTCTGCATTGGCCGTCTGAAGCCGTGGCCGTGCCGCGATTCCTGTTAACGCGGCGGCACAGGTCGTTCGATGAAATTGGCGGCGGGATAACAACATCAGAACACTCCTCATTCAGGTAGATCAAGCGAATCAGTTCTCGAACACTGCAGTAACCAAGCCCACTGTTGCATCATTGACGGTCTGTCCCTGACCCGCATGATATCACAGAGCAAGGACTGCCAGGCTCACTCTTCAGGCACACCCCGTCGCAAAGCGACATAACTGACAGGTCACGGCAACTACGCTGCTGCAGCGGCAAACTTGCCCGCACCGGTCGGGTGCAAGACGCCAGAGCCTGGTGGTTAATTGGGATACGGAGCGCTGAAGCATTCTGGACAACTGGTAGCAATGCGTTTGACGAAGAGCGACAGCATCGAGCATTCCGCGGTTTTCCACAGTTTCGAAGAAACCCGTCAGAGCCAGCAACATGCCCCTACAAAAAACGCAGTAAGAAGCTACGGCAAGAAACGGAGGGCGATCATTGGCGTTCGGCTAACCACTGGCGCACCGCTCACCGGCCCGACTCGTTTTCTGGGGAGCGCGGACTACGCTCCTGCAAGGTGATCCCGTGGAGCACGTGCCGGGCAGCTAGCGTTGCTCGCGGTACGTCGTCCAGCTCATGAAAATCAAGGCTGCACCAGCAACGATGAACACGACGTCCATCACCGTATTAGCTGCTTGTAATGGGGCCAAATCTTTCATGCCAAGCATTCCCAACGCCATATCGGCGAGAAACAAGACGACGACGAGAATCGACGCCACAAGGCTGATAAGGCAAAGCGCCTTGGGCATTAACAACCTCGTGGATGAGACATGAAAGGAGAAGTAGTCACGAAAATAAACACGTTGTGCATCAAAGTATAGTTACTAGTCGGCGTATTTCCCAAGCCTAGGTCCGGCGGCTAAATTAAGCGAAGCAGGACAGCGAACCGGCTGTATCGATAAAATCGGGAATTACGTGGTTCTACTCGCAGATTACCTGCAATTGTTAACTGATTCTAGCCCATGAATTACCGCTAGGGGACAACTCTCATCTCAATAAAAATTTCTGATTCGCCCTGGGCATGGTGGCGTGCGCACATGCCCATTGCCCCTGAGTGGGCTTATTTCGACCATGCAGCGGTTGGCCCCCTGTCAAAGCCCGCTGCCACTGCGATTGCCCATTTTGCCGCTCAGGCGGCTGAACAGGGTGATACCGTCTGGCCTGAATGGGCCGCCAAAGTCGAACATCTGAGGGAACAGTTCGCCGGATTACTCAATTGCGATAACAATGAGATCTGCCTGATTCCCAATACAACCACAGGCATTAACCTCGTCGCCGAAGGCTGGCCCTGGCAAAATGGGGACAGCGTGGTGCTGCCCGAGGGAGAATTTCCCAGCAACCTGTTCCCTTGGCAAAACCAGCAGTCCAAAGGGGTCGAGGTGCGAATTGCCCCCCGCCAGAATGGCGAAGTGACCGTCGAATCGCTGATGTCACAGGTGGACGACACCACTCGGCTGATCTCCCTCAGCTGGGTTGGCTACGCAAGTGGCTTCCGGATCGACCTTGAAAATCTGGTCAATCAGGCCCATCACCGCGGGGTCATGGTATTTCTGGACGCAATCCAAGGGTTGGGAATCTATCCACTGGATCTGAAAAAAATCCCGCTCGACTTCCTTGCTGCGGACGGGCATAAGTGGTTGCTCGGCCCTGAAGGTGCTGGGGTCGCCATGATCGCCAAACGCCATTTGAACCAGCTACGCTGCCTGAACGTGGGCTGGGGCAGCGTGAAAAACTCATTCAACTATGCACACCCCTCACTCGACCTCCGAGATTCTGCTGCCCGATTCGAATCAGGCTCGGCCAACATGATCGGGGCGGCCGCTCTATCCGCTAGCCTGCAAATGATCATCGATATCCGAAATGAACTGGGGCAACATGCAATTTCAGCACGAATCTGCCAGTTGGCGGCAACACTCGATCGCAAGCTTAAGGATGCCGGAGCCGTGACTCGGTTCCCGAATGCCGCCGAACACCGAAGCGGGATTGTGACGTTCGAAGTTCCCGGACTTGAACCAGCCGCAATCCGGAAAGAAGCCATCCGACAAAAGGTTGTGTTATCGTGCCGAGACGGCGGAGTCAGGGCTGCGGTTCATGCCTACAATGACGAGGAAGACGTGGAAAGACTTGTTGATGTTGTGCGTTCGATGCCCCGACAAACTTAACTGTCATTCGAGACGGCAGACGGGTCAATCCCAACACCAGACTCA
Organism: Planctomycetota bacterium; assembly: GCA_029977825.1. Taxonomy (GTDB): domain Bacteria; phylum Planctomycetota; class Planctomycetia; order Pirellulales; family Pirellulaceae; genus Rubripirellula. The sequence continues at coordinate 6,659 of JAPOKD010000276.1, forward strand.
TCAGGATAAGGCAACAACGCCGAGCGCACAGGAAAGCAACTTCGTTTTCAAAACACGTTTCGGCGTCAAGCCACTGTCAGCAATATCAAAACCAAACATCACAGACCAACAAGCACACTGATGCCCCACTCAAGAACTGCTGTCTATACAGGCTCATTCGACCCGATCACCCTTGGGCACCTGCATATCATCCAGCGGGCGGCTCCGCTGTTTGATGAATTGGTGATTGGCGTGGGCAGCAATGCAGACAAGCGTTCACTATTCGATCCGAACCAGCGGGTTGAGCTGGTACGTAGTGTGACAGGTGGACTGCCCCACGTCCGTGTCGAAGTTTTTGACGGCCTGGCAGTCGATTTCGTAAGAAGCCTGGGAGCTCGAGTGATGGTGCGCGGCATCCGTCCGCTTACCGATATCGCGGGTGAATTCACAATGATGATGGCAAATCACCAACTCGCACCAGATATTGAAACGGTGTTCTTGATGGCCGCCGAGCGATACGCCCACGTCAGCAGTTCACTGCTAAAACAA
>JAPOKD010000227.1 GCA_029977825.1 Planctomycetota bacterium
CCCCTGACCGAAATGCCATCGCCAAACACGATTGACGTAAACGCGAGCGGTCAGCGGGTGCTGTGTACTGGCCATCCAACGTGCAAATTCCAATCGTCCACTCTGGTGCCGTGGAAAAATTGGCCGCACATCCGAATTCCGCATCACCTCTGGAAAATCCCTGCTAACTTCTTCACCAAGATTCAGGTGACTACCACGGATATGAATCGGCAATCTTGCGAGAACGGCATCGTCAGAAACCCCCATCGCCGCCGGAACATCACGAGCTTTGGACTCATAAACCCTGGCTGCTTCCATTCGTCGGTTGTACTCAGCCAACGTCTGATCATCAAAAGCGAACTCAGGCTTTGGTGGGACCGTTAGAAATCCTGAACGATCTTTCAGTGCCTCTGTAACCAACTTCAGATCTGGCAGCACCACGGACCCAAGAATGGCATCCTGATTCGGTGCCCTTTCAACGGCCTCTCCCCCCGTAGCTGCGGCAAAAATTGGACCATAAATTTTCTTCATGGCATCTGCCCTGAGCGCCGCGTCAGAGTAGCTCTGTTGCACCTGATGCCACGGTTTGAATACCTCATGCTGCTGATTGAAATCAAGGTGCCGGCGACAGTGGTGCAGGATTCGCGGATGTAGACCATACTTGCCAGCCACTTCAGTAATTCGTATCAGCGAATCAGCAATCCCGAATTCCGTGCAGGCGATCAAGTACTCCGTTGCCTTTTCATGCGCTTCTTCTCGCAACCTGGTCATAGCTGCGTTCTTCCAATCGCTCGCTTCCTTCTTAAGCCTCGCAATTTCGGCATCGATGACTTTGAAGTCGATCAACTCACCGCCAGGTTCCAGCAGATACTCGTGCCAATGTTTGATCGCTCCAGTATTGGTATCTCCAAACGTTTTTGTACTTTTGAAGATTGCAGCCAAAGCGTAGTAATCACGCTGCTTGATCGGATCAAACTTGTGATCGTGGCAACGCACACATCCCAGACTCATGCCCATGAATGCCTTACCCGTGCTGTCAATTTGCTCGTCGATAGTGTCCATCGTCAGCTTTTCTCGATCAGGCTCCGCAAGCACCTTGGCGCCCAACACAAGGAACCCGGTAGCAATTCTGGTTTCGTCAGTAGCATCAGGCAGCAAATCACCTGCGATCTGTTCCGTCAGGAAGCGATCAAATGGTCGATCAGCATTGAATGCGTTGATCACATAATCGCGATATCGCCATGCGTTACCAAAAGCGAGATTTTCATCCAGCCCGTTTGAATCGGCATAGCGGGCAACATCCAACCAATGACGTCCCCAGCGTTCACCATAGCCTGGTGAATGTAATAATTGATCGATCAAAACCTGAGTGGATCGTGGGGAGGCATCTGCCAGATAGTTATCGACTTGCTCAACAGTTGGCGGAACCCCAACCAGATTCATGTACAAACGTCGAATCAGGGTTCGAGGCTGAACAGGTGGTGCGGGTTGCAATCCTTGATCTTGCAGACGCTTGAAAACAAAAGCGTCGATTGGATTTTTGACAAAGTTACGCGCACCCACATCAGGAACTGCCGGATTGGAAACGGGACGGAAAGACCAGAATTCCCTTCCCTCTGCGGTGCTCATCCCGACGGGTAAACGCGCACTGTTCGTTGCTTCACGCGGGTCAGGTGCTCCCATTTCAACCCATTTTTCCAACGCAGCGATCTGAGCCGATTCCAACTTTCCTTGAGGTGGCATCTGGAAATCACGGTTCTTGTAGCGAACCGCTTCAATCAACAAACTTGCATCGAGATCACCTGGAATGAGCGCGGCACCGCTGTCACCCCCACGAAGCAAGCCTTCACGTGAATTGAGTTGCAATCCACCGTCCGATCTTTCACCATGACATTCGTAGCAATGCTGAACCAGCAAGGGCCTGATGTGCTTCTCAAAAAACTCCAATTGCTCAGAACTCGGATTCTTATTGTCAGCTTGATTCCCAGAGGTAACATCTTCCGCTGCAACTGGGCGAGGCTGACAGAGCAATAACCAGCAAAACACAATCTGGAATCCCAGATGAATGCTTGTCAGCAAGATCCTTGAAAACCGACCGCGTTCGAAAGCTGAAGATCGTTTCGGCGGTAATGATCTCAGCAATATTTGCAAAAGGAAATACATGTCCTGATTTTAATCATTCAAGCTGACCAAGTTGTTCCTGGCCCGTGTCAGATAGCATAAATTGCAGGCAAACCGCTTACTTGCCATGGCAATCGTGAAAAAAGGCTACCTCGATACCCGCAACTCGACAATTGAACACTCCTCAAGATCTTCAACACCTTCAATATCCGAAAAACCAACTCCAACGATGGATCACAGGCGGCAAGCTTATCGAAATTGAGCTTGGCTCCTAACAACCTGCAGTTGCCATCGTCTTAACCTCCGTTCCAGGGTCTGATTCGACCAGAATCACGAAAGATAGAACTATAAATGAGTACTGGAAAAAGACGGGATTTCACGCGCCTCCAGCCTGAAATAGCCGAGCCCGCTAATGAACCCGGTGCAGACAATCCGGTGCAGACCACTTTGCCAGTCACCAGCCTTGGCCCGCCAAGTCGATCACGGAGCACGTGCGAGAGAATCTGAGCAGACGCACCACGTCCCATGAAGACGCCCCCTCCAGCTACCGACCCAATCGTCCAACATTTACAACATCTCTGCAAAGGTATCTTTCACGTGAACACCTATTTTCGAACACTCCGTCTGCTGGTCATTATGTCAGCTACCTGCTGTTTTCTAGGCTTCGCAGCCAGGGCTTCGGCACAAGAAGCAAAGTCACTCGGAAACACCTTTCTTCCGACAGACGCCGCAGCCACAGTGATCATGCGGGTATCGGAAACACTAGCTAGCCCCAAGGCGGAGTTGTATCCAATTGAGGTTGCCAACGCATGGTGCCAGCAAAACATTGGCATGCCCGCAGCAGCCATTGAAACAGTGCAAGTGGTTGCTGCGATTCCAGGTCCGGCAGGTCCCATGCTCGCGGCAGTCATCAAGTTGAACCAGGACTTCAACCTGTCCAAGGTCAATGCTGAGATGGTGAACGCGAACGCCCCAGTCAACGTGGATGGCAATGACTGCTACCCGATCAATGCACCTTTTCCGGTACTGCTGCACGAATACGACAAACGAACCATCATTCTGGCAATGCCAAATTACATGGGAACGATTGTACGCGCGGGTTCGGACGATCGTGAACTGGGCCCACTGGCAGAATTGGCAGACGTGACCCGACCAACCGGACAAGTCTCTTTGTTGATTTCGATGGCACCGATCCGTCCCATCGCCATGAACTTGTTACAAAACGCAGGCAACGAGATTCCACCACCACTTCAAGGGTTGACGCAGATCCCAGATCTGGTTGATGCGATGGTGCTAACGATCGACATTGAAAACGAAAAGGCCAATCAACGGCTCACGATGTTGGCAAGCGATGCGGCGGCAGCGAAGGAACTGGAACGCACTTTGAATAGTGGAATCGCCACGGCACGCGACATGTTCCTGCAGATTGCGACAGATGGTATGGATCCGGATGATCCCGTCGGCGCAGCCAGTCGGCAGTACATGCAACGCGTGGCCAACCACATGGTAGAGAGTGTCACTCCCAGCCAGACCGGCCGGGAAGTCGTCATCGAAGGCACACTCAATCCCAGCATGACTACCAATGGCATGTTGGTCGGTCTGCTGTTGCCTGCTGTTCAAGCAGCCAGAGCTTCAGCGAGACGCATGACGTCAGCCAACAACATCAAGCAGATAGGTCTTGCGATGCACAATCACTATGACGTGTACCGCTCGCTACCAGGCAACATCGTCGATAAAGATGGTAAAGCGCTACTGAGTTGGCGTGTCAAAATCCTTCCCTTCATTGAGGAACAGGCCCTGTACGAGCAGTTCCACCTCGATGAACCCTGGAACAGTGAACACAATCTCAAGCTAGTGAATCGCATGCCCCAAATCTATGTAGATCCGAATACTGTGACCAAGCCTGGAATGACCGTCTACCAACGTCCACGGGGTCAAAACCTGATCATGAATTCGGATGCTGGCGGTAGTTTCCGAGAAATACTTGATGGAACATCCAACACCATTTTGGTGGTTGAAACCCTTCCTGACGCCGCCGTTGCATGGACAAGGCCTGAAGATCTGACCGTTGATCTGGACAAGCCAAAGAGTGCGCTGTTCGACGGCAAACGCTTGGGCTTCAATGCTTTACTGGCTGATGGTTCAGCCCTGTACCTCAGCAATGAAATCGACGTCTCATTGCTGAAAGCAATTCTTACAGCTCGAGGGGGCGAAGTAGTCGACTTCTCGGAATTCTGATCCGTGTGGCAATACCGCGTATGGGTCGATGCTGGAAAGGCTTGGGCCATTTCGAGAAACCACCTCTTTGCCTTTGCAAACACCTCGGGCCTGGGCATTTCTGGGCCCGGGCATTTCTGGGGCCGAGGTGAATATCAGTCCGGCATGGTTCAGCTCCACTGCAACAGCGAGCTTCCTCGCTCAAGATGGAAGCAGAGAATCTGATCCTGCCCCGACTGAAACCACGTGCCAGCTGTGAGTGCCGACATTTCTGAAACCTGTTTGAGTTTGGCATCCAAACGCGCCGGTCCGCTGGCGTTTGCAACACGCAGGGTAAAGTGCTTGACATCGAATGGCGAATTCAGGGCAATCTGCTTCCCGCTACGTTTCATCACTGTTAAATCTTTCGCGGCCCAATAACGACCAATTTCACTTAACTTCATCCACACGGTTTGGTCGCGATAGCGAGCATTCAAGGAAATCACGATTCTCTGGAAGGCACGAAATCCGGTCTCAGTGCCATTGCAGTAGATTCCGGGCCAATGGCAAAGCATGATAGCGGGCTGTTTACGTTCAATCAGCTCAACCATCCGTCCAGACGTCGCGTCCTGATTGCAATATCGGTCCGCCTCAGAAACACGGTCACCCTGCCAACCACCGAACCAGTCTCCTGTGCCAGCCGGAACGTTGACGGTCAGTCTCACATCATCAGTTCCTATTCCGCGTACATGCTCCAAAACTGGCTCTGTACTATCGTCACCCATACGCACATATTTGAAGTAGTGCGGTAGATCGACGGGATAGACGTCTCGAACCGCCTGGTCAACCGCCAGTGACAATTCGCTCTTCACAAGGTTGCCGAAGCCACCTGGTGTGGTGATTCCCTCACACGGCAGGTCGCAACGTTCAAGAATGCGTAGGGCATACGCAAGATACGCCGCCAGTTCATCCACACTCTTTTTTTCTTGCGGGTACGAATTCTCCATCGTCCCTGCATTGATCGCATCCTTCGGGCGTCCGGTTTTCAAATCGATGACCCTGGTGTGCGTGATCATCTCGGGATGAATATCCCAGTTGGGCACCATCAGCTCTCGCACAAGTTTTAAGCTGTCCTGCAATTGACGGCGCGACCACCCCGGCATCTCACGATCAACCCACCCCACGCAGGCCGGGTAGGGCACAATGCTGTATTTTCCTCGCACACCATGATGTGCACACCACTCACCGAACCGACGAACAAACTGGTCAGGAATTTCCCGAGGCCAATCACGCCACGGCTTCTTGTATTCAGCGCGATGTGGCAGAGCTTCTGCGAACTGAGGCGTGCAAAAATGCCCCATATTCACGAGGCAGGTTGAGTCATCAATCACGAAAGACAAGGGCACACGATTACGCGGAAGCAAGACCTCCAGGCCCGCAGCTTGCCGCTCCGCTTCGAATCCTGGCTGTGATTCCGTTCCCAAGTCATCTTGTGCAACCAGTGTGTTGGACCCACCCTGGGCTGCAACACTGAATCCTGCTGCCAGAAAAGCCCGTCGATTCTGCATCGCCTTACCTCGTTCTCACAAACGATACGAATTCAATCCAGCACAGGAAGCCCATGCTTGTACTGACCACCGGTCGTTCATTTTACCGCACGGTGCGACACCACACAGCGTCAAGACTCGGCACACAGCGTCAAGACTCGGCGGTAAGACCAGGCAAAACATTCCGTACAGCAACAGACGCCTTGTCACCTCAGGCAAGGCAAATCACCTCACCCAGACTGGTTCGTGCCAACTTTTGCTCCGGCACCAGGGGTCGCAAGCTAGCCCTGTGCTGCTGGATCTTCCTCACTTGCATCCTTGGGTGGTGCTGGCGGCCATGCTGGAATTTCTCGTCCCTCTGCTGGCTTGCCAGATCCATCACTCGTACCCCGCAAACTCGCCACATACGCTGACACCAGAACGATCTCGTTCGTGGAAAGCTTGGACTTCCAGGCGGGCATCGCCCCGGCATTGGCACCATTTTGCAGCACCCGCAGAATGTCCTCGATATCACGGACGTTTTTGTAATGATCGTCCTGCAAATTCGGTCCAACCTGGCCAATTCCATCACGACCATGACATGCAACGCAATTTGTCTTGAAGATGGATCGCCCAACTCGCAACCATGAATCTTCATACGTAAAACGCACAAGGGTCTCACGATCTGCTTTCAATTCTCCCATCTGGCTGAATTGCAATTTCAAGTTTTCGGCCAGTCTCGTGTCATGTTGATCGGCAAGCGAACGTCCTTCGGTACCATTGTGGTAATACCAAAAATACGGCGGAGCAAATACCAAACAGCCGGCAAACAGCCAGATCCACCATTTGGGTAACGGGTGATCAAACTGCTGAATGCCATCGAAGGACTCATCGGTCAACGTGTCAGCAGATGGTTCGTTGCTCGATTCAGCAGCGTTGTTTTTTTGATCGCTCATGACTTGAAATCTCCCCAACAAAAACGGGGCTGTAAGACTGGGGCTGAAGGTTCAATGTTTGGCTGGTGAGAAACGGTTTTGGTTGACCAACGATGGTACGGCATTGAATTCACGGCTGGTCGTCTGCCATAACACATTTCCTGACTTCTCGTGCTTGAAGCATCTCTGGGACTCCTCGGATTCATGCCAGTGCCGCTCTGCGAACCCCACGCGGGATCAACGTGCGGCAGTGAGCAACCTGTTCATGTCGAAGTCGCGAACTGTCCTCGTCAATGTTGGAAGCGTTGTGCTGGCTTGTGCTGCGTCAGTCGTCGTGTCTTTCCCAGCACCAGTCGTTTCGGTTTTAGCAGCGGGTGGGGCGGAAAGATCAGCCCCCAATCGTTGCAGGTATGCAATCAGGGCGACGACCTGCGAGTCGAAGGTCATCAGTTTACCACGGCGTACTGCCCCCCCCTTTGAAACGATATCCGCTGCAACACGCTCTGCTTGCTTGCTGACACTATTCTCGACCTCAGCCAAGTCAGCGTCATAGCCAATCCCACGCTCTCTTGCTGCCTGCACCAGTTCGTCGACTTTCCCAATGTCGATAGGACGGTCAAGCAGATATTGATACGAAGGCATCGCAGAGTCAGGGCTGGTTTTTCGAGGACTCGCAAGGTGTTGCCAATGCCAGAAGCTGCTTTGCCTTCCAGACTCTCTGGCCAAGTCTGGCCCGATCCGCCGATTTCCCCACTGTGCTGGCTGGTCATACACAAACTCACCTGACTGACTGAAATCTCCGTACCGTTTCGTCTCAGGCATCAATGGCCTGACCATCTGGGTATGACATTTGGAACACCCTTCGGTCAGGTAAAGATGGCGTCCCATTAACTCCAAGGGCGTGTAGGGCTTTACAGACGCGATTTCCGGAACATTACTGCCGGCAAACACAAACAGAGGAACGATTTCGATACTGAATGCAACCAAAAGCACCAGTGCAACAAAGAACCCTATTTTGCGTGGTGATCCCTCCCACTGCTGATGCCAATTCAGACGAGTCCAGATATCAACCTTCTTGGCCAAGTCCAGGACGGGTGCTGACTCAAGAATGCTAGCCGGCTCCGGATCGGATAAGAAACGACTTTGTGTTACATTTTTTTCTTCGTGATAAAGAGGTACCTGATATGGCTTGGTACGGTTCATCCAGGTTCTCGCATAGTTGACGAGCATCACGCTGAGGCCAACGAAATAAATCAAGCCGCCCAGCATTTGCAACGACCACACCATCTTCAGGAAGGATGTCGAATCGGCGAAGTCGTATTTCAGAATGCCAAGATCATCCATGGCATTCCAAGCACTACCCTGAACAAATCCAG